>CAZPQO010000128.1:0-2877 GCA_964588745.1 uncultured Methanomassiliicoccales archaeon
GGTAAAGGAAAAACAATTTGAGAATATGTTAGGAAGAATAGAAAAAACTTTTACAAAACGACATATAGATGAGCAGGATATTTACAAAGATTTTAACGATTCCCAGCGCCCACTTATTGTTGTTTTCCTCTTTATGAATAAAAAAATATCATATGAAGATGCATTAGAATTATTGAAAGACGATTTCAATTTATACATGGCCTCAAAGGGCGCTATGAAACAAACTTTAGGTTTGCAATAACATATCTTACGTACAATTATTAATTTCATAAAGTGCGCAGAGACCTGTAGGCGTTCCGCTTAGAGCGCAACGTTGCTACAGGCATGCGCTGGTCAATCAATGACTGTAATATTAGTACATAATCTTTTTGTTTTTCTAAAATTAGTGTTTTTGAAAGTGATTATATTTACAGAAAAAGGTCACTTTTGAAACATAGTTTCTATGACCTGATAAATTGTAAATCCCCGGCGGGAATCCGCCGGGGAATAATTGTTTGAAGTTTTTGGGAACTCTTATTCCGAATCCGGAGCTTCCATGATTTTTCTTATGGGTGTGCTCCATGCCTCGTACAGTTCATCCAGATCGATGATTGTGCCGGAATCCCTTAAGTTGAGGGACTTACCGCCGGTTTTACCGATATGGTAAGCGGAACCTTTCATTATCTCTTCGAACTCATCGGCATCCTCTTCGACCACTTCGGCAATCCACCGCGTATTGCTTTCGGAATACAGCGCCTTTCTGGGAGATATATCCCCCAAAGTTCTCAGATCCAGAACCGCGCCCATTCTTCCGGAGATGCACATTTCCGCAACGGCAACCGCAAGCCCCCCGTCGGAACAGTCATGACAGGATCTTATCAGTCCTTCATTCATGGCTTTCAGCACTTTATTCGTCAAATCCATGACGTTCTTGGTGCTGACTCCGGGAACCTTTCCCTGCTTTCCGCCGAACACACGATACAGCAAAGATCCGCCCATTTCTTCCTTGGTTTCACCGATGATGTAAATTCTGCTGTCGGATTCTTTGAAATCCGCAGTCACAGCTTTAGAAGCGTCATCGATTATGCCGCAACACATTATCATAGGTGTCGGTAACACCGGTACCCCTCCGGGCGATTCGTTGTACAGACTCACGTTCCCTGAAGGAATGGGAATGTTCAATTTTCTGGCGAAATCGCCTATTCCGCGAACGGCTTCTCTCAGTATTCCGAGCCGGTCGGGTTTTTCGGGATTTCCGAAGTTGAGACAATCGGTCATGGCGTTCGGCATTGCGCCCACCGCGACCACATTGCGCCATGCCTCGTCCATGGAAGACATTCCTCCGTTGTATGGATCGAGTTCGGTAAACCAGGGGTTGCAGCCTATTGCGGCAACCAAACCTTTCTTGCTTTCGGGCACGGGCCTGAGAACGGTTGCATCGCCGGGGCCGGGTGCTTCGGAATCCCCTATCAACGGGGAAACAACGGTTTCGCCGCGGGTTCCGGGACCGTATTGATTGATAATCCATTCTTTGGACGCCACGTTCGGATCTGATAAGAGTTTAAGAATGACTTTGCGGTCGTCCGGTAAACGGGGAGTGCGTTCCTCTTCCATTGTGGAAACTTTAGGTTGGGTGTACGGTCTGTGGTACATCGGACCCGTGGTAAGGAATTCCTGATCCATTTCGAATATCTGTTCGCCTTCCCAGAATATGCGGGTGCGCAGAGATTCGTTGGTCACTCCGACAGGGACCGCCAAAACATCGTGAGATTTGAAAATTTCAAGAACTTCTTCCAAATATTCGGGCTTACAGGTGCACATCATTCTTTCCTGGGATTCCGAAATCCATATCTCCCAGGGTGCGAGACCGGGTTCTTTTACCGGAACCTTTTCCAGATCGATATCGGCACCGCAACCTCCGTCCAATGCCATTTCTCCCACAACGCAGCTGAGACCGCCTCCGCCCAAATCCTTCATTCCGGTGGCGAGATGCTTGTCGCTGACTTCCAGACATGAACGTATGACGGCTTCCTTTGTGACCGGATCGCCCTGCTGAACGGGAGCGGTTTTTTCACAGAGACCTTCGTCCAAATCTTTGGAAGAGAAATTCACTCCGTGTATTCCGTCCCTTCCGGTTTTGCCGCCGATAAGAACCATGATTTCACCGGGACCTCCGGCGAAGTTGTTCAAAAGATTTTTCCGTTTAAGAATTCCCAGGCAGGAAACATTAACGAGACAGTTGCTTGTGTAACGTTCGTCAAAGAACATGCCTCCCGTGACGGCGGGAACGCCTACGACTTTACTGTAGTCCCTTATACCCGCAACCGCACCTTCCACGAGAACTTTCGGATGCTTGGCACCTGCCGGAAGCTCCCCTTTCCTGTCGGGATATCCGAAACACAGCGGATCTCCCAATCCTATGGGTTGGGCTCCCATGCATATAACGTCTCTGAGAATTCCTCCGACGCCCGTTCCGGCTCCGCCGTAGGGTTCTATCGCAGAGGGGTGATTGTGACTTTCGATTCTGAGTGCGTACCCGTGTTCATCGTCGAAAATCATGACGCCTGCATCTCCGCGGGACAGTACGTCGTCGCGCTCTATGCCGAAGACGAATTCTTTCAGAATGGCTTTTGAACTCTTGTAACAACAGTGTTCGCTCCATGCCTGACCGAGGGACTGCAGTTCCACGTCAACGGGATTGCGGCCTTCTTTGACAAAATATTCCTTTATGATTTTCATCTCATCGAGAGACAGATTCAACGACATGTCGTCGGATATCTTCTTCATCTCCTCGTCGGTGGCGTCGAGAAGTTTAATTTCGTATAGCTCGTAAGGAGCGTCGCGTTTGACCAATAGTTCTTTTGCCATATGATCATCTCACAGTGACTTCGAAATCAG
>CAZPQO010000129.1:0-2861 GCA_964588745.1 uncultured Methanomassiliicoccales archaeon
GTACAATTACGATGTTGAAAGAACCCAGCGCTGCGCGATTCACTACATCACTCCCGACCTCAAAATAATTCCCTTCTGTGCATACAACGGAGGGCCCGAATACCGCGAGAGCGTCGAGGCTCAGTTCTCGGTACCCCTTGCGGAATGGAAGGAGAGAAACAAGAAGGCAGCCAAGGAATTGGAAGAGGCATTGATTGTACCTGAAGATCAGAGAGCGTGAAAAAATGGCAGTGATAGTAGATTTTGGAAAATGTCTTCACTGCGGTGGGTGTGTTGGCTCCTGTCCGCAGAATGCGATATACATGAACGACTACATACTCGAGTTCAATGACAATTGTAACTCCTGTAAAAGATGTGTTAAACTTTGCCCCGTTGCGGCATTGAGGATGGAGTGATATCATGAAAAATTACAATTGTGATATCGTAATCGTGGGAGCGGGCCCCGGAGGAAGCATGGCCGCCAAGTTCTGTGCTCAGGCCGGACTTGACACGATACTTATCGAAAAGAAAGCCGAAGTCGGAGCCCCTCTGAGATGCGCCGAAGGCGTGTCCAGAAAATGGCTGTCCGAAGTCGGCATCGAATTGGACAGATCCTGGGTTTCCGCCGACATGGTCGGCGCCATAATCAAATCCCCCGCGGGTCACGAGTTCAGAATGGACGGTCGCAAAACCGGCGAAGAAATCGGTTATGTCCTTGAGAGACACCTTTTCGACAAAGCTCTCGCCAGGGATGCCGCCGATGCGGGTGCGAAAATCATGATGCGCACCGGGTGCACCGGAGTTATCCGCGAAGACGGAAAACTTGTGGGAATCAAGGCAAACAGCATGGGCGAACCCATCGAAATCCGCGCAAAGTGCGTGGTTGCCGCAGACGGATACGAATCTCAGGTTGCCAGATGGGCCGGTGTGGACACCGTTCCCAAGATGGGCGACATCAACTCCTGTATCCAGTACAGGATGACCAACATCGACGTGGAACAGGAATGGTGCGAATTCCTTCTCGGAAACGACATCGCCCCCGGCGGATATCTCTGGATATTTCCCAAGGGTCACCGCTCCGCCAACGTCGGTATCGGCGTAAGAGGAAACAGATGCGACGTCCCTGCCACGGCCAAGCATTACCTTGACAAATGGATTGCCAAGGATGACAGGCTGAACAAAGGACAGATTGTGGAAGTTGCCAGCGGTATGGTGTCCACCTGCCCCGGTCTTGACTCTTCGATTTACGACAACCTTGTTTTGGTCGGAGACGCCGCAAGGATCATCGACCCCATAACCGGCGGAGGAATATGCCACGCCTGCAGAACCGGAATGTATGCGGGCAAAGTGCTTGCCGAATGCAACGAGAAGAACGATTTCTCCAAGGAAGCCCTCAAGCCTTACGAGAGGATGTGGCGCAACAGGATGGACGACAAACTCGTCCGCAACTGGATGGCCAAGGAGAAGATGAACGCCGTTGACGACGAAACCATGGACGAAATCATTGAGATTCTCAGCGATTACGAGATCGACCAGCTTGACGTCTTCGGAATTCTCAAGGCAATCAAGGACAAGTTCCCCCATCTCGTCGAAGAGTTCGCCGACTTGATCTGAAATCATTTACCGGCCTCACGGCCGGTTCAAAATATTTTTATATATCAATTATTCAAGTCTTACGCCGGGAACCCCGGTATTCACAGTAATGGGATAACCGCCGTGCAAAAGTATGGTTCTGCTGACTTTTTCGGGTTCGTCCGTCAAAGCGATCATACTGCCGCCGCCGCCCGCGCCGGTGAGTTTCGCACCGTATGAATACTCATTCGCGGCGTCAACGAGACTGTTAAGTTCAGGACATGAAACGCCCAGTATGGACAGAAGTTTATGATTCTCTGTCATGATTCTGCCCAACGTTGTTTTGTCTCCGCCGTTCAGGGCATCGATGCCTTCCAAAGTAATCGTTCCGATTTCATCGACGATGTCTTTTGCAAATCTGTTCCGGTCCCTGTATCTTTTTACCTTTTCCACCAACGGCCCGGTCAATGCTCTTTTACCGGTATGTCCGATTACGAAAGTCATTTCAGGCGCGTGGATGTCACACACGTCCCATCTCTGATCTCCGTTTTCCACAGCCCACAAAAGTTCGTCGGAGTCCGGAATGTTAAGGCCTATGCCGCCTCCGTGAACCGAAGCCGAAACATCCATCGGGCTGCCGATTCCCTGAGCATAATACTCAGCGGCGTAGGCTTCTCTCATAATCTCTTCGGGATCCAAAGATTTACCGAGCATGTGTCGTATGGCGCAGGAAAGCGAAGCGCACAGTGCGGCAGAAGAACCGAGCCCCGCTCCGGACGGCAAATTGCTTTCCGAAGACAAATCGACGGTATCAACACCGTGAAGGTCGAGTATGTGTTTCACGTGCGGGTGCTTGTTTATGTCGTCTTCTTCGCCGTTGACGATGAAGACATCGCTTTCACTGACAATACATCGGAAACGTCTGTCGATTGCCAAAGCCACGGCAGGTTTGCCGAAGACAACAGCGTGTTCTCCCAGAACAACGAATTTTCCGGGAGCCGATGCGGAAACCGTTTTCATTCAAGCAGCCCGTATTTTTTCATGCTTTCGGCGATGGCATCGTTGGGATTTCTCTTGTTGAGAAGAGGCTGAGGTATGGACCACCATTCTTCTTCGAAGGCTTCGAGAGCAAGTTCATATTGTTCATTGTTCTCGAATTTCTTCGGATCCACGGACAATATGGCCTTCCGCTGTTCTCTGAACAAATCCACTCCGTATTTCTGGTTCGTAAGTGCGACGCCGAGATAACTGTCCAAGGCGTAGGTCATCTCTTCGGCGATTTCGTTGGGAGAACATTCCATAAGGATATC
>CAZPQO010000130.1:0-2857 GCA_964588745.1 uncultured Methanomassiliicoccales archaeon
CTTCCTCGACGGAAATCTTGGCCACGGCTTCCATTCTCTCAACGGGACCGGAATACCTTCGAACCATCATTTTTCCTTCCTCGGGTAGGACGGTTTTCAAAATCTCCAATTCCTTAAGAAGCCTTTTCCCGTCCTCGGGAGTGAACACTTTGTTCTCGGCGGCGCTTGCGGGGACCGATGCGACGATAAGGCACCCGTGTCTTCCCGCTATTTCCGGCAACAGGCTGTCATCAGGTCCGAAAGTGCCGATACACCCTCTGCCTTTGTCCCAAGACACTTTGCAGGCGGCGCAGGTATCTCTCATCTCGTCGAAAGATACCATCTCCCATTCGGTGGTGCGGTTTTCGGGCAAAGAATCTTCAATGGCTTCTTTGCGGGCGGCTCCGTCGAGTTTGGAAAGTTCGACCCATCCGGAATAAGAATCTTCGGCCAGGGGATTCAGCAGAGCGAAATCATCTTCGTTTTTCAGAAGATCCATATGGACGATTTCGGTGTTTTTGTTGAGTCCGTTCCTTTTACGGAACGCTTCCCAATCGTCAACGGTCCTTTCGACCTTCTCCTTCGGTACGGTTCTCAGTACTTCGGCCGCGTCTCCGAACTTTTCGGGGTTGGCGGCGAGCACTCTGATCAGTGCAAGTTTCTTATCTTTGCAAAGAGCGCTGGGGCACTCCAATTCCTTAATTGCTATGTTGATACCCATCTGTTGATTCCTCTATTTTTCTCAGGTAATTCTTGCGCTTGCGTCCGTAAGACGCCGCAGTCGCCACCATCTTTAAGAGGATAATTAACAACAATATTATGATTACCCCGCAAATAATCTCGTACGTTCCGACCAGATATTCCTGTACTTCAAAGGAGAACTCAAAGGCCTCCGGAACGATTATTTCGCCCTTGTCGAATATCATCAGCACCCAGAATAATATATAGGCAAGGCTCAACATTCTGAATACCAGCCATGCTTTGTTTCCTTCCTTGTAGGACTTGGTAAAGAATCCCAGTAACACCAAAGGTATTCCGTACAGAGAGAATCTGTACAGGAAGTCCATTATGAAATTAAAGATTTCAGGTTCAATATCGATGTTTACGGCATCGGTGATGTATTCCGGATAGTTCATGATTGCAAAAGGAATCAGTACAATCAGAAACAGCCTCAGGAACGTGTTGCCCATACCCTTGCCGAAAGAACCGTTTTCAAGATCCTGTCCGAAAGTCGTCTTGATCGAAGGCACATATTTCTGGTCTGCATGACGGTCATTGTACGTTTCCAGATATTCATCCCGATTGGCTCCGTACTTCGTGAATGCCAATATCATTTTCAGCATAATGAAAATGACCATGATTACGATGAGGCCCCCTATCGAAAGCAAAATATCGATTCCCTTTATGGGCATGTCATCGCTGATTGTGGAAAAATCTATGGTAATGGCTATGGCGCCGCCTTCAAGTATCAGGAATATCCACAATATCGAGTATCCCAGAGACATCAGTACGAGCATTAGTTTTGCTTTGCTCCCTTTGCGGTAAGAGGCGTTGAAGAATGTCAACAGAATCATCGGTGAACCGTAAATTGCGAATCTGTAAATCATTCCCTCCATGGTTTCGATCATACCGACGAGTTCTTCATCTAGGCCCGAACCCGCGGTAAAGGTCTCCAGGAAGTAAAGAATCAGTAAAGGAAGGACGACAATCGAAATCAAACTTACGATTGCGGAAACCGCCCCCTTTCCCCAGGAGCCGAATCTCAGATCCTGTCCCAGAGTGGTGTTTTCCGGTTCGCTCATACCCAAGCCTCCATGATGGATTCGACGATATCGATTATTTGGGCGAAAGTGTCCTTGTCTATTGGGATGGTTTCGGTGGTTCCGCCAATTTCAACCTCAATATTGTAATCTTCATGAATTCCGTCTTCATACATCTCCTTCAGGGCTTCGACTATGGTTTTCACTCCGTCGGTTTCGGCCAGGAGGGACAGTCCGTCCGTGTCATTGTTCTTCAGTGTTATTTCCAAACCGCCCACTGTGACATGAACTTCATCGGGAAGATCGAAGATGAAATCCTCCATCTTCTCGCTCACCGTTATATCGATTTTCTTATCGGTGATATCCTTCGTGATGGTGATACTGGGCATTTCTCCGAAAGCTCCGACGTCAAGGGTGAGATATACGGAGGCTCCCGCCAATCCAAAATAATATTTGCCCGAAATATCCAAACCCACCCGTATGTCCATGGTTTCGCCTTTTCCGGACATCATAGTGAGCATGGCACCGACCATGTTGACTTTCAGACTGATCGGTAAGGCGACGGATTCTCCGGATCTGATTGTGACGGGGCCGCCCCTAAGGATTCTGTAATCGACAGTATCGCCGTTGAGCAAATCCACTCCGATATAGATGTCCTTCAAATCATATCTGAAACCGTTGTTGATTGTGATTTCTGTGTAGATGTTTACGCTGATTTCGTCCGTGTCCCTGAAAATCATAGATTGGGTAAGCACTTTATCGTCCGCTCCCTTCAGAACAATAATGGCTTTTGCGTCTATACTCTCAAGATTTTTTATCGCCGTGACAGCGCTACCGATCTCAGTGTCCTTACCCTCCACGGTTATTTTGGCCAAATCTCCCGTTTCTCCTTTCTGAGTAACGTGAACGGTGTCTTTCACCTCGTCCATGACGAGCCTCAGATTATCTTCCAGGATTTTCTCGGAATCGGTGACCGGATATTCACACTCGGCACCTATGCTATAGTTAAACATAGATTCAAATGATTTCAACGATAAGTTATCCATGTCTTTGGGCACCACACCCGCGACTGCAAAAACTAGAATTCCGACTACTGCAACAGCATAGACCGTATGCAT
>CAZPQO010000131.1:0-2853 GCA_964588745.1 uncultured Methanomassiliicoccales archaeon
TTTTGTCTTCGGTGAGATCGACGCCGGTCTGCTTTTTGAATTCGTCGGTGACGAATTTGGTGATGTTCTCATCCATGTCCGAACCGCCGAGTTTGGTGTCTCCCTTGGTGGACAGCACTTCGAACACACCGTCGCTGAGATCCATGACGGTAACATCCAATGTACCGCCTCCGAAGTCGAAAACCATGATTTTCTGTTCGGTGCCGCTCTTGTCGAGACCGAATGCGAGAGCCGCGGATGTGGGCTCGTTTATCATGCGGACAACGTCAAGTCCGGCGATTGCGCCCGCGTCCTTGGTTGCCTGTCTCTGGTTGTCGTCGAAATAAGCGGGAACCGTGATCACGGCTTTGCTGAGTTCTTCACCGAGGTGCGCTTCCGCGTCCCTCTTGATTTTCTGAAGTATGAATGCGGAAATCTGCTGCGGAGTGTATTCCTTTCCGAAAACCGTGATTTTTTCGTCAGAGCCCATCTTTCTTTTGACGTTCTTTATGGTTCCTTCGGGATTTGTCACGGCCTGTCTCCTGGCGGGTTCACCGACCAAGAGTTCTCCGTCCTTCGTGAACGCCACGTAAGACGGGAATGATTTGCCACCGACACTGGTGCCCTCGGCGCTGGGTATTACGATCGGCCTTCCGCCTTCCATTGCGGCCGCCGCTGAGTTGCTTGTTCCAAGATCTATTCCTATAATCCTTGACATTTCTTTCACTCCTCTTTGTTTTCTTTTGCCGTCTTTCCGGCTGTCTCCTCCGTTTCGGAGGCTTTTGTTACTTTCACTTTTGAATATCTCAGGACTCTGTCGTCGCAGACGTACCCTTTCTGGTATACTTCGGCGATATCTCCGTCCCTTTCCCCGTCCACGGTGCTCATGGCTTCGTGAAATCCGGGATTGAATTTGCAATCTGTCGGAATCTCCTTGACTCCGCGCACTTCCAGAATCTTCATCAGATTATGGCGCACGCCCCTGATGCCGAGAATGAAATCATTTTCTTCCTCGACCAGGCACAATGCCCTGTCCAAATCGTCGATTGACAGCAGCAGTTCCGCCATCATGTCGTCCGTGGCTCTTTTTTTGGCATCCTCCGTGTCTTTGACGGTTCTTTTTCTGTAGTTGTCGAAATCCGCCTGGATTCTTCTGGCCGCGTCAAGATACTGTTCGGCCAACTCTTTGGTTGCTTCGAGATCGTCTTTTATTTCGAATTCTTCGGATTCAGACGTTTTTTCTTCGTTCATTTTATTTTTTTTCTCAGACTTGTCAGTCATGCTACGATCATCCAAAGTTGTAAGAATGCAGGGAGGAGGCAAAGCCTCCTCCCATGTTTATTTAACAGTTTCAATCATCCATATCCAAGTCGGACATGTCCATTTCCTGCGTGGTCGAAGATGCGATTACATCATCGATACGGAGGATCATGACTGCAGTGTCGGTGGCGGCGTTGATTGCCTGTTTTCCAACCCTGTAGGGTTCCACGACATTGTGTTCGTACATGTCATCGACTTTGCCGGAGAAGGGGTTGAGACCTGCGCTGACTTTGCCCTCTTTGTGCTGTTTCCTCATTTCGATGAGGGTGTCAATGGGGTCAAGTCCGGCATTCTCCGCAAGAGTTGCGGGAATGACTTCCATTGCGGAGGCGTATGCTTCGAGAGCAATCTGAGCCCTTCCGCCGACAGAGGATGCGTAATCCCTGAGGCGCATGGCGATTTCCATTTCTTTGGAACCGCCGCCGCATTCGATCAAACCGTCTTCGATGGCAACCCTTACTGCGGACCAGGCGTCGACAAGGGATCTTTCGACTTCGTCGGCCACATGGTTGGTTCCGCCTCTTACGAGAACGGACACGGTCTTCGGGTCTTTGACATCGGTGATGAAGGTCATATCTTCGTTCTCAACTTTCTTGAGTTCGACGAGTCCCGCGTTTCCAAGGTCTTCCGCGGATATGTCGCGGATCTTGTTGACGATGGATGCGCCGGTGGATCTGGAAAGTCTGTCCATGTCACTCTTCTTGACACGCCTGCAGGCGTAGATGCCTTCCTTGGCGAACAAGTGCTGTGCCACGTCATCGATTCCTTTCTGGCAGAACACGACGTTCGCGCCCACATCCTTGACGGCGGTGACCATTCTTCTGAGCATGTTCTCTTCTTCGGCCACGAATTCGGCAATCTGACTGGGATCCGTGATCTGAATCTTCGCTTCAACTTCGGTCTTCTTGACTTCGAATGCCGCATCGATGAGCGCAATCTTTGCGTTCTTGATTGATTTGGGCATGTTGGGCTGAACCGGTTCTTTGTCGATTACGAGACCTTTGTGAAGTTCGGTCTCTTCCATTCTCGCACCGGCTTTCTTGACGGTCTGAATGTTGCTGAGATCGATTTTATATTTTCCGTCACCGTTCTTCTCGGCAACGGTTTTCACTGCGTCCACAACAAGTTCTGCGAAGAATTCTTTGGAGCCGCTGACCTGTTTGCTGATCATGGCGACTTCCGCGACCTTTCTGAGAACGTCTTCGTCTTCAATGGTTACCTCTTTCGCGATTTCTTTGAGGATTTCCTGAGCTTTGTCATTGGCCATCCTGTAACCTGCAGAGATGATTGTGGGGTGAACGTTGGCTTCAATCAGGTCAACGGCCTTTTTCAAAAGTTCACCGGTCAATATGACGGAAGAAGTGGTTCCGTCACCGACTTCGGCATCCTGTGCTTTCGCAACTTCCACCAGCATCTTTGCGGCGGGGTGCTGAACGTCCATTTCTTTCAATATTGTCACTCCGTCGTTGGTAATAACGACGTCGCCCAACGAATCAACAAGCATTTTGTCCATTCCCCTGGGGCCCAAGCTGCTTCTTACGGCATCGGCGATGG
>CAZPQO010000132.1:0-2810 GCA_964588745.1 uncultured Methanomassiliicoccales archaeon
CCGACGGGATATCCTGGCTACCCCACCTCGCTATAGTCCGCTCTATCAATACAGTATATTTAATCCTTATGAATGATTCGCGGTATTCGGTACCCTTCAAAGGAATTTCTTCAGAAACATAAGGTCCTGTATTTTTCCTTTGATTTTGATTTTCTTTGTAATGTAGGCTCTCATCGGTCTGAGATCGCCCTCTATCAAAGCAACCAAAGTCTCGGGGGTTGACGTGACCACAACATCCGCATCCTCCAACGCCTCAGGCTTGAAATCCGTAATTTTGGAATCTTTCAGAACCATGCTGTAGGCTTCGGTATCCAAATCCAAAGTGAAAGTTTTGTCAAGATGGGCCAGTTCATTCCGCAGAGATTCGCTTTCGTCAATCCTTTTGTTGAATTCGATTATCTTCTCTTCAAACATCTGTTGTAAGTCCATGGTATCACCAATCGTCCAGTTTCGTGTTGGCGGCAACAGATAACATCCGTCTCACCGGTTCCCACGAACACCTCGTATCCTTAGGGGCACGCCCGTTGTCTTTTATCCACTTTTCTATAAAGTTCATCGTAACTTTATCGCTTGGGTATCCGCTGCCGATGTCTTCTTTCAGTTTTTCGGATATTTCTTCTATGCGTCGGTCCCTCACGACCTTGGCGACGATCGATGCGCCGGAAACAACGGGATAGTGATCATCCGCTCCGTGTTTCGCAACCACACGTCCTTTTACCCTGCGTTCCAACAGGGATTGGAATCTGTTCTCGTTGACATCGGGACAGTCAACGTAGAAAAAGGAACCCGGTAACCTATCGCAGGCTTCCGCAAACATATCCAATTCAATCTCGTTGAGCGATTTTGTTTTCCTGAGAGAATCTATTTCCGATGCGGTGACTTCCACGGCAAAGGTGTCGTAACTCCCTACGAGTTCCTCGTAGAGTTCTTTTCTTCTTTTCGGGGTCAGTTTCTTGGAATCCTTAACACCGAGAGAAATTAAACCCTCGTCTTCTTCGGTTCTCAGAATCCCGATAACCATCGGACCCATGACAGAACCACGTCCCGCTTCGTCAATACCGCAGTATCTCATCTAATCCTCTTATAACCCGTATGTTGGTAGACGTATATGTTTTAAGTCGGGTCATGTTTACGGAATCCCATATGAGTTTAAAATGTGACGTCCAGTACGGAAGATCCGAAACGGGATTCAAACTGACCCGTGTTGGCGTGACCGACGTAAAGAAACCTATTCTCGTTGAAAGAGAAGGCGCGAAGAATAAGCTGAACAGGTCACTCAACTGCAACATCGACATCTTTGTCGATCTTCCCGCGGAGCAGAAAGGTTCCCACATGTCTCGCAACGTTACCGTTGTCACGGACGTTGCCCTTGCCAGTATCGAAAATCCTGTTCCCAGCCTTGAAGCCGCGGCGGTGGACATGGGCAAGAAGCTGTTGGTGGAACACGAATATGCTCAATTTGCCGAAGTATCCATAACCACGGATTATTTCAAGCCCAGCAAAACCCCCAACGGAAGGGACACTTACGAAGTGTACACCCTTGTGGCAAAAGCCATGGCCGACCGTGACAAAGGCGTCAGAAAAGCCATCGGCGCGGAAGCAATCGGAATGACCGCGTGCCCTTGCGCTCAGCAGACCGTCACCGAACTTACGGACTGCAACACGGAAAACCCCGTGATGTCCCACAATCAGAGAAACGTATGCTCCGTCATGATCGTAACCGACGAAGGATATGAAGTAGAAGCCGATGTTCTGATAGAACTGATTGAAGCTTCATTTTCCTCTCCCACTTACGAACTTCTCAAAAGGGAAGACGAAGGAATGGTCGTAATCAATTCCCACCGCAATCCCAAATTCGTCGAAGACGTTGTGAGGGGCGTTCTCAAAAGAATAGTGGCAACCTTCCCTGAGCTTCCCGATAATACGGAAGTGATGGTTTGGAGCGAATCCGAAGAATCCATTCACAAGCACAATGCGGCGGCTCAGAGAGAAGCCACGATGGGCGAGTTGAGAAAAGAAAAGGAAGAGATGGACTGAAATTCATCCATCGGTTTCCTCTTCGACAATCGGTTTCAGTTTCTCTTTGAGAATTGAAATATCCGTCACATAAACCCCTTCGGGGGTTTTCAAATCGTTTAAACATCCGACCCAATAAACCACAATGCCCGGGCCGAAGATTTCCGAATAGGGAACGAGTTGTTTTCTGGCATTGAACCTGAATTCGATATTGTCTCCGAAGGATGCTTTGCTTTCGATCCAATGGATTTTCTTGCCGTTGAGCATCATGGGTTCGCTCAGAAGACAATCAGGTGTTTTACCGAATTCTTTGCGGAGCGCTTCTTCGTTCCTGTACTCGATTCCCTGTTCCTTCAACCAGTTTTCAAGAAGTTCTTCACCCCAAATCCCTCTTTCCCTCTGGATCTGATTTCCGTAAGGGGAATAGATAAGATCGTTCTCGGTTACTTCCCGCAATTCTTCGGCGGTTTCGAGACTTTCGAGTTTTTCCGGTTCACGGACGAATTCCCAGAACTGTTTCTTGGAAGCTCCGTCCTCCTGGAAAATCATCATGGCCGTCAGTATCGGCGGGAACTTGTTCGTTTCCGCAAGTTCCATCAGGGTTTTTCCTTTTTTCCAGTCCTTGAGCATGTGTCTGGCGTTCTTCTTTACGACGTAGAACCTCTTTTTGACGTCTCTCGTGATTTTCTGGGTGTAAAGGGACAGCAGCATTTTCCTGTCATACCCTTCTTCTTCCTCGAATCTTTTAACGTCCTTCGCATTCCTCAGGCCGTTGTATACTGTTTTGTATTCCG
>CAZPQO010000133.1:0-2795 GCA_964588745.1 uncultured Methanomassiliicoccales archaeon
TATGACGGAACCTTTCATTCCAATGGAGTCGATGAAGGAAGGAATGCTTCCTCTGGACTTCCTCAGGTAGAACCTGTGGTTGCCGTACATTCTCAACACACTGTCGTCCGCTCGGTTCACTATGTTTCTGTTATGCAGCAGATACATGTCGGCTTTCATTTCCATAACATCGGAATCTTCAATCAGCATCGGCTCTCCCGGCGGATTTGCGGAAGTCATTATCAGTGCGTCTTCTTCGAGGCAATCGAAGAGCAGATGCTGCATTCCCGTGTACGGCAGAAACATTCCGACATTGTCCAAACCGGGAGCGACGGACTCGGGCACGTTTCTTTTTTCGATAAGCACTATAGGGCGATGAGAGGAAGTGACCGCCGACAGCTCGGATTCTTTCGGATTCCCGTATTTTTCTACGGCGGCGGTGTCACGTACCATTATGGCGAAAGGTTTCTGGGGTCTTCCGTACCATTCCCTCAGCCTTTCGGTGCTTCCGAAGGTTCCGCAGATGTGCATCCCGCCCCAACTCTTAGCCACTCCGACTTTGCCCTCGGTAAGCATACGGGCGAATGTGGGTATGGGGTCGCCGGGAATCGTTTTTCCGTCTTTATCCGTCAATCGGTAAACGGGACCGCATTTCGGACAGCATACGGTCTGATGATGCAATCTTCTGTCTTTGGGATTTTTGAATTCCTTTTCGCATTCGGGGCACATCGGGAATTCTTCCATTGACGTGTTTTTTCTGTCATAGGGAAGGGATTTCAGCAATGTGAATCTGGCACCGCAATCGGTGCAGGACGTGAAGGGGTAACTTTGTCTTCTTCCCGGAGATCTGATTTCTTCCAAACATCTGTCGCAGATTGCAGTGTCGGTGGGGATGGAAACGGATCCGCTTCCGGGCGACGAACCTATTATTCTGAACCCTTCAGTTAACGGCAGTTCTGTTTTTTCACGGCTGATGCCGTCAATAACTGCCAACGGGGGAAGGTTTTTCAGCAGTTCTTCGAGAAGTTCCTCTCCCCGTTCACATTCTATGATCACGTCGGGACCGTCGTTTCTTACGGTCCCATCGATTCCGAGTCCGGAAGCTATACGGTAAACCGCCGGGCGGAATCCCACTCCCTGCACGGTCCCCCGTATTCTTATTCGGGTCTCCCCCCTCATCTTCAAACCTTCAAATCCACCGAACCTGCGTTTCTGGCATCGGCGGCACAGTCGCATTCGTCAAAGACAATTTCGGGCAATCCTCTTTTCAGCAATTCCACAATTTTTTCGGAATTCTCCGCCATTACCTTTTTCACCATTTGGGTGTCCACGTGTTCGTCTTTCCACATGTCGTAATCGGTTATTGTCGCAAGGCTGCAGTAACACATTCCCAATTCCTTCGTAAGCTGACATTCGGGAACCAAAGTCATGCCGATGATGTCTGCAAAGTTTCGGAACATGTTGCTTTCGGCTTTGGTGGAGAACCTCGGACCTTCGATGCAGATGTAAGTTCCGCCGTTGTGGTGTTTGATGTTCAATTCTTTTGCAATGTTCCCGAAAACCTTGTTCATGTGGGGACAGAAAGGTTCGGGAAGGCTTATGTGAATGGCCGATTCATCAGTGAAAGTCAAATCCCTCTGTTTTGTGAAATCGATGAAATCATCCACGATGACAAGGTCTCCGGGGGCGAATTCTTCTTTGAGGGAACCGACCGCACATGCGGATATGACCATTTCCACTCCGAGTTCCTTCAAAGCCCATATGTTGGCCCTGTAAGGCACTTTGGTGGGGTTCAGATGATGGTCTTCGGCATGACGGTACAGAAATGCAACGTCGACACCGTTGAATTTTCCGATCTGTATTTCATCGGAAGGTTTACCGTAGGGAGTGTCGGGATACACAGTGGATTCCACTTTGAAGGCTTCTTTGTTGTGTATTCCCGTACCGCCTATAATCGCAATCTTGGGCATGACTGCGAATTAGGATTAAAGTATAAAGAAAGGCAGGATAAGGTTTGCAGACGTCAGAGGCGTCTTATTGCTTCAAAGGGCGTGACTCTGACCGCATCATGGCTTTCTTCCGGTGTCAGTCCCGCGCCCAAGGCAACGTTCATCGCATCCTTTTCCGTCATAAGGTTATGGGGGGCGTGAGCATCGGAATTCACGATCATCTTGGCGCCGACCTTGCGGGCCATGTTGGCCACGTATCCGTTGGTGATGTTGTGATACATTCTTCCGGTGATTTCAATCAACACATCATTTTTCACCGCGGCTTCCGCGGCTTCTTCCGAAAGGAATCCCGGGTGTGCCAAAACATCGATTTTAGGATTCTCCGCAGCGGCCAGATTGGTTCCTTCGGCAACGGGTTCCGCCACGGTTTCACCGTGGACCACAATCCATTTTGCCCCCATTTCCAATGCTTTATCGGCGACCTCGGCGATTTTCGAAGGCGGTACGTGGGTGATTTCCACACCGGGAATGACTTTGATAACATCGTCGCTCAGATCCGCGACTTTGACAATGTTGGAAACGACGTATTCCAAATTGACGGCGTCTACGTGGTCCGTGATGGCGAGTGCGCTGTGCTCGAGCACAACGGCTCTTCTGACAAGTTCCGACGGAACCAGTTCTCCGTCGCTGAACAGAGTGTGGGTGTGCAGATCGGCTCTCATTGTCTTCTCTCCGACAGTTCTTCGTAGGTGTTCTCCAAAGGTATATCTTCCGCTTCTACGACTACCATTACGTGGTATATCAGGTCCGCAAGTTCTTCGGAGGCGGATTTCATATCTCCGTCCATAACGCTGAGAACAAATTCCC
>CAZPQO010000134.1:0-2788 GCA_964588745.1 uncultured Methanomassiliicoccales archaeon
AATCGAGGATAAAATCGGACTCAAGAAAAATTCGTTGTTTGGGACGGATGTCGATCAAACACAGGACGATCCGGACAGTTTTTCAATGAAGATATCTGCCGGTAAAAAAGCTCAGGTCTCCCAAGACTTCATGATTATTGCAAGAATAGAAAGCCTTATTCTTAAAAAAGGGATGGATGATGCTGTTTCCAGAGCCAAAAAGTACGTGGAAGCGGGAGCTGACGGCATCATGATTCACAGTCGGGAAAAAACTCCTGACGAGATATACGAATTTGTCGATAAATTCAGAAAATTCGATTCAGTCACTCCTATTGTCGTGGTTCCCACATCTTACAATCATGTCAAAGAGCATGAATTTGAAAAACATGGCATCAATATCATAATTTATGCCAATCATCTGATACGGGCGGCTTTCCCCGCCATGCAGGACGTTGCCAAATCCATATTGAAAAATCAACGTTCCCTTGAAGTTGATGAAGCCTGCATGTCCATCAAAGAAATAATCACGCTGATTCCCGATGAGTGATTCGATGCAGAAAATAGTGAAGACTTCAGATTTTTCCGTACCTTTGACCGAGGAAATATCACAATAGGGCAATGTGATGTTTGTGTACTCTGCTTCATTCAAGAAAAGGTCCGCATTCAGCAGAATTGCCGAAATACCGCATACATCATTTTCCGATTTCGAACCGAATCCCGATTATGCCAGTATAGTGGAGGGGGCAAACCTGTTCAAGACGCAGAAATGCGATTGTCTGGTGTCCATAGGCGGCGGGAGTTCCATAGACGTCGCCAAGGGAATAAAGTACATACTGAAAAACAAAGGGCTGAAGCATATTGCAATCCCCACAACGTCCGGAACAGGGTGTGAATCCACACAATTCGCAGTTGTGTATAAAGAGGAAAGAAAAATTTCCTTGGATTCCGAAGAGTTGTTGCCGAACGTGGCGATTTTAGACGGGTCTCTGATTGCGTCCCTGTCCGATTTTCAAAAACGTTGCACCTTATTGGATGCCATGTGTCAGTGCATCGAATCCCATTGGTCCGTCAATTCCACGGAAGAAAGCAGAGAATACAGTTTAACGGGACTGAACATGATATTATCCAACCGAGAACAGTATTTGCAAAACGACCCGGAAGCTAATAAGAATATGCTGATCGGTGCCAATTTCAGCGGAAGGGCAATCAACATCACCAGGACGACTGCGCCTCACGCATTGAGTTACGTAATCACTAAAGAACATGGAATTCCCCATGGATGTGCGGTTGCGTTGACCATTATACAATTCTGGAAATATCTCCTGTCAAATCTGAAAAATACAACACATCCTATGGGTGAGTCGTTCATGGAGGATCGGTTGAATGAGCTGAGCCGTGTTTTCGGGGGAGATACTTTGTATGAAGGATTGGACGCCGCCAACAAGATCATTATCGAAACCCTTCCCGAGATGCATACCGAGAATTTTAACGTTTCAAAAATCTCCTCGAGTATTGATAAGGACCGTCTCAGAAACTTCCCTTTGGATCTGAACAATGATGACATTGCAGAAATTACCAATCTCAGCTTGAATCCGGGTTCAATATGACCTTGAAATTCATGACCTACGATTACCTGACGAATAAGATATCTGGGCCAAGGTACGAAATAAAACGAAGGATTGGGGAGAAACGTTGATTGTTGGAGATGTTAAAGTTCAGAATCCGCGATTTCTGAATATATTCTGCGAAGTCCATCATAATACTCTTCCGGACTGAGTCCGAAAGATGCTTTCTTTGTGACCGAGTTCCTGTAGTCTCCGTCAGTTACGAGTCGGTGCATGTTTTTTGCAAAATCTTCCTCGTTTTCGGAAGAGACGTGATTCCTGGTTGCGTTTTCAGGTATGTCCGCGTCTTTGAAAAACACAACCGGCGTTCCGCAGGCCTGCGCTTCCAACGCCGTCAGTCCCAACCCTTCCTGCATTGACGTGTTCGCAAACACCGCCATCTCATTGTACAGCGTCAGCAACTCGTCTTTGCTCAGATTTGAAATAAAATCCACTCTGTCTTCGATACCCAGAGATGCAGACAATGATTCCAATTCACTCTTTTCGGGGCCTTCGCCGCATATCACAAATCTGTATCCTTCGGTATCCGGCATTTCAATGAACCTTTTGAACACTCTCAGTCCCGCGGATACGTTTTTTCTTTTTATAAGGGTCCCGATGAACCCGATTGTCTTTTTTCTTTCCAACCCCAAGTCTTTGAAGAAGGGATTGAATCTGTGTACCAAGACGTGGATTTTGTCCGGATCGGCTTTGAACATTTCCACAAGATCTTTTTTAGTTTGTTCCGAAACTGCAATTATCGCATCGGAATATTTTACAGCGCGTTTGGCCGCGATCTTCCACACAATCGACAGAAGTACCGAACGCCCTTCCCGGGTTTTTGACACGTGATGGAACGTGGTGACTTTCTTCCCTTTGATTCTAGGGAAATGTAAACAACACAGCTCATCGGTTGCGTGATAGATCGTAACGTCCGTTTTCTTCAATTCGGAACGGGGTTCTATGAATCCTTTTATTAAGCATTTCAAATAACCTTCGTCGGTCGACAGTTTGAAATTAACGGTTTCGTAATCGACACCGTTGTCAGTAAGAACGGATTCCAACTCATCGGAGTACCAACCGATTCCCGTACCTTTCGTATCGGTATCGGGATAACGCCTCATCAATACTAAATCTGCCAAATCGACCCTGTTCCCCCTTTAACGGTTTTTTGTTTATATTATCTCTTATCGCGCTCAGGTTTA
>CAZPQO010000135.1:0-2773 GCA_964588745.1 uncultured Methanomassiliicoccales archaeon
CATGTCGAAGCCATGGCAAAAGTCGTAATGAATCACGGGGCGGGCGGGGAAGCCATGCAGGAATTTCTGTCGAAACACATTGTGTGTCATTTTCCCAAAGCCGAATCCGAAGTGCCCCTGGATTCCATGGACGATTCCGCCGTGGTCGACGGCATCGTTTTTACTATTGACGGACACACCGTGAAACCGTTGATCTTCCCCGGCGGAGATCTGGGAAAGATATCCATAGCAGGAACCGTAAACGATATTTCGGTCATGGGAGCCGAACCTCTGGCTATCGGATGTTCCACCATAATCGAAGAAGGTCTTGAAATCTCAACCGTCGACGAAATCATGGCAAGCGCCGGAAGAACCAGCAAAGAATGCGGAGTTCCCATCGAAACCGGCGACACAAAAGTTGTGGAAATGGGCGCCGTGGACAAAATGTTCATGGCGACATCCGCAGTTGGAAAAAGATCCCGTTACCTGGACGGGAACTTCGATGTCGCCAGAGAGTACAGGGAAGTAAAGAATAACTGGTGCACCGATTCCAACATAGCTCCGGGAGACGCGATAATCGCATCCGGATATTTCGGAGATCACGGTATCGCTTTGATGTCCTTCAGGGAAGGATACGGTTTCGAAAGCGAAATAAAAAGCGATGTTGCGCCTCTGAACAAAATGATTGCCGAAGCTCTCAAAGTCGGAGGGATTGCAACTATGAAGGATTCCACCCGCGGAGGTCTCGCAAACACATTGAACGAATTGGCCTCAAAGTCCAAAGTCGGAATGGAAATCGAATACGCGTCCATACCCCTGAGAGACGGAGTCATCAATGCCTGCGATCTGCTGGGTATCGACCCTTTGAGCATCGGCAACGAAGGAAAATGCGTTTTCGGTTGCGTACCGGAAATGGCCGACGAGATTCTGAAAGTATTGAGATCCACTCCCGAAGGGAAGGATGCCGCAATCATCGGATACGCCAACGACGGACCCGAGAGAGTTATTCTGAGGACGGAAGTCGGCGGAAGAAGAATCCTCGAGCCTCCGATCGGAGACCCCGTGCCGAGAATCTGCTGAGTATCGCGTTCATTTGAAATATACGTAACATGGTACTTCGACCGATCAGATATGGTTACTTTCATACCTTTTCCGGGATACAGGCCCGCAATAGGCGACGGAGAAACCGTGGAGGACCGCATCAGTCCGCCTTATGACGTGATTGATGACGAATACCTTGCGGAACTTCAGAGCAAGACCCACAACATCACAAGACTGACGCTGAACCCCGATGAGGACAAGAGATATCGCGGTTCCAGAAAAGAACTTGAACAGTGGATTGCCGACGGCGCCTTGCAACAGGACGGTCCTTCGTTCTATGTGTACGAACAGACTTTTGAAGACTGCGGGGAGAAGATGACCCGAATGGGTGTCGTCGGACTTCTCAAAACCGAACCTTACGAAAACGGAGGAGTCATACCCCACGAAGAGACATTCTCCAAAGTCAAAGCCGACAGGTTGAACCTTCTCAGAGACATGGAAACCCATTTGGAATCGATTTTCGGGATCCATGATTCGTTCAACAATGCCCTTTACCGCAAAATAAAGGATCACTGCAAACCCGTTTACGAATACGTGGACAACGAAGGGGTAGAACACAAATACTCCGTGCTGAGCCATGAGAAAATCTGCAATGAAATCACCAGCGAACTCCAGGATCAGAAAGTTCTGATTGCCGACGGACACCACAGGTACGAAACGGCACTGGCATATTCCCAGGAAAATACCGATTCCGAGAAAAAGGGATACGTTCTTGCGACCCTCGTTGCCGGTGACGACCCCGGTTTGGTCATTTGGCCCACTCACCGTTTGGTCAAGACCGACGAAATCTCCGAAAGCAACGCGATAAAGAAAATCGCCGATTCCATGGAGACAAAGGAAGTTTCCGAGAAGGATATGCTGGACGAATTGGGAGACTGGATGATGGGATTGAGATTCCGTTCCGGAAAATGCTATTTGGCACGCTTCGGAGGAGACGGGATGTACACTCTTGACACATACGTCGCCCAGGAAAAGATTCTGAAATACGTCTACAAGTGGGACGAGGACAAATGCATCGTGGACTACGATGCGGAGATTCCGTCGACCCTGAAGAAGATGGAAAACGGACTTTACGATTTGGCCATTATCCTTAACCGTCCCAAACTGCAGGAAGTTTGGAGCCTGTCGATGAAGGGTAAGCTCATGCCGAAGAAGACAACGTTCTTCTTCCCGAAGATCTGGTCCGGATTCGTTACATACAGAATGGTCTGAAACTTATTATCATAAATTTCCGGCGGGCAGTTGCCCGTCGGAGCAGAAATTTTTGAAATGCTTGTGATTAACCAGTGAACGGAAACACTCAAACGTGCTTTTCGAAAGAAATGCCATGGAGCCGCTGGAGGGAATTGAACCCTCGACCTGCGCATTACCAATGCGCCGCTATACCCCTTAGCCACAGCGGCCTGTAAAGTGGCTTATTCGGTTGTTATTGATAAAGGTTTCTGGTATTGAATCTGGCATAGGCGACCGACTAAACTAAATCATACGTCTATAATCCATATCGCACATGAAAAAAGAAATGAGTTCCCTCGATGTCAGATCCGTCGTGTCCGAGATGGCTGATTTGGAAAACGCCCATATGGACAAGATTTTCCATTGGGGTGCGGGGAACGTGCTTTTCCGTATTACGGTGCCCGGCGGCAAAAAGGAACTGTTCTTCAGAGACAAAAAATGGCTTTACATACCGCCCGAA
>CAZPQO010000136.1:0-2756 GCA_964588745.1 uncultured Methanomassiliicoccales archaeon
TTCTGAAACATTTCGATTCACTGGTTCCCAGCAAACACCACCAGGGAGGTCAGTCGTCAGTACGTTTCGAAAGGCTGATAGAATTGGCGGCTCACGAATTCTACAAGAAGGTGGCAAACTACTGCACGGAAGCCTTTTTGGACAAACCCGATTTGAAAGGAATAATAATCGGAGGTCCCGGCGCCACAAAGGAATTCTTCGTCAAAGAGGAATATCTTCATCACGAATTGAGAAAGATTGTGGTTTCGCCCCTTTTCGACACCGGCAACACCGACGAGTCCGGAATAAGGGAACTCGTGGAAAAAGCCAAGGATGTCATGGAAGGCATAAGGCTGACCGAGGAGAAGAAACATGTTCAGAAACTCCTTGACGAGATAAGAAAACCCGACGGCGGATTATCCGCTTACGGTTATGACGAAGTCCGCAATGCCGCGGAATCCGGTGCCGTTGAAACATTGTTGGTATCGGAGAAACTGAACAAGAGGTACATAACCGTCGAATGTCCGACGGGACATGTCAGCAATCTTGTGGTGGACGATGCCGAAGAAAAACAGACCTGTCCGGAATGCGGACAGGGTGCTGAAGTCACGGAAGACAAAGATTTGGTCGACGAACTTTTCGAACTCACGGAACAGTTCTCTTCGGATCTGCAAATCATTTCCGACGAATCCGAAGAAGGAGACATTCTGATCAGAGCCTTCGGCGGCATTGCGGCCATTCTCAGATACCGATTGTCATAAGGTGTGTTCAAAATGATAACAGAGGATTTCAGAATCGAAGTCGAACTCGCGGTAAAGAAGGCGTTGGAAGAATTGGATGCGAAAACGGACTTCGTTGTCGAAGTGCCGTCCATAGGCAACGCGGATTTGGCGGTTCCCTGTTTCACAATGGCGAAGGTTCTCCGTTCCGCACCGAAGGACATTGCCGAAAAAATAGCTTCGATCATTACTCCCGCAGGAACCGTCTGTTCGGTTTCCGCTCTGAACGGTTATGTCAATTTCACAATCGACACGGATCGGCTGGTCGAGGAGACCTTGAAGGAAATAATTTCCCAAGGCGAGAATTACGGAAAACGGGATCCAAACGGAGTCAGAGTGATAGTGGAACACACTTCAATCAATCCCACGGGACCCATACATGTGGGACGTGCCAGAAACCCCATTATCGGCGACACTCTCGCAAGATGTCTGAGAATGTGCGGCAACGATGTGACCACCGAATATTACGTTAACGATGTGGGCAGGCAGGTAGTGGTTCTGACTTGGGGCGTGACGAACATACCCGAGGGGTCCGTCAAGGAAGAAGAACGCGACAAAAACGATCACCGTTTGGTCGCTTATTACCGTGAAGCCAACAGAAGGATGGAAGAAGATCCCGGAGTCTCCGAAGAGATATACGAAATGCTCCGGAAATTCGAGAAAGGGGATCCGGAAGTCATATCCGCCGTCCGCAAGACAACCGAAACCATGTTGGAAGGCCTCAACGAATCTCTTGACGATCTCAATGTTCCGATGGATGTTTACACATGGGAGTCCGACTTTATCGCCGACGGTTCGGCAGTAAACGTCGTGAACAGACTGAAAGGAACCCAATATACCGGACAGACCGAGGACGGGGCATGGTATCTCGAACTCGCTCATTTCGGAGTCAAAGGCAAGAATACCAAATTCACATTTACCAGATCCGACGGAACCACTCTGTACACAACAAGGGACATTGCGTACCATCTGAACAAGTTCTGCAGATCCGACAGAGTCATCAACGTTCTGGGAGAGGATCAGAAACTCGGAGCCCAGTATCTGAGTCTGGCATTGAAGATATACGGATGCGCCATGGAACCCGAACCGATGTTCTATGCATTCGTTTCCCTTCCCGAAGGGAAGATGTCCACCCGGAGAGGCGTTGTCGTTTATCTCGACGACCTTATCGACGAAGCCGTGGAAAGAGCATATCTGGAAATCAAGAAAAGACGGGACGACATGTCCGAGGAAAAGATGCGCGAAGTCGCAAAAATCATCGGCATCGGCGCAATAAGATACAACATCGTAAGGGTTCAGCCCGAGAAACAGTTCGTCTTCACATGGGAGGACGCGCTGAACTTCGATGGAAACAGCGGACCGTATTTACAGTACGTTCATGCCAGAGCCTGCAGCATGCTTCGCAGAGCGGACGGTTTCGAACACGATTACGATTCTTCCAAACTTACCGACGAATATGAAATCAAACTTGTGAAGATTCTGTCAAGATACGGTTCCGTTCTTCAGGAATCCGGCAATATGAAGAAAGTCCACATGCTTCCCGCATACGGTCACGAAGTGGCCTCCGCATTCAATCAATTTTATGCCGCGCTACCGGTATTGTCCGCAGGCGAACACACCAATGCCAGACTGACTTTGGTCGAATGCACAAAAACCGTTCTGAAAAGTGTGTTGGAATGCATGGGGATGGGTGCTCCGGAGGAAATGTGATGGAAATAAGAAAGCTCAAACTGAAAGATTTGGAAGGCGTCCGTGAATTGGAACTTTCATGCATCCGAGAATATTTCTCGGAAACCATCGAAAACAAATGGGAAGAACTTCCCGAAGAGTGGAGGGACAATCTGGGTGCCAGCAGCAAAAGGCATTTCAGAGCTTATCTGCAAAGCGGTCTCAGTTTCGTCGCATTGGAAGACGATGAGGTCATCGGATTCATTTTCGCACAGATGCTGCACAATGTGGCCGATGCCGAAAATCTTCTTTGGATCGAAAACATGGGCG
>CAZPQO010000137.1:0-2751 GCA_964588745.1 uncultured Methanomassiliicoccales archaeon
CGTACTATAGTTGATTCGTTTTCCTGATTATGAGCATATTTTTGTCTGATCGTGCATGATTCCATTCAGTGAAGTCGATGTTTTAAATACGAATATTTATATAGAAGTGCTAACACTAAACACTTAGTTCTATCAATTGAAACAGAGGATGCATATGGCAAAAAAACAGTTCAAAGCAGAAACTAAGAGATTGATGGATTTGATGATCAACTCCATCTACACCCACAAAGAAATATTTTTGAGGGAAATCGTATCCAATGCTTCGGATGCGATTGACAAAATGAACTACCATGCGATAACGGATCCGTCTTCCGGTTTGTCAAGAGAAGATTTCCGTATCGATATTTCGGTGGATGAGGAAGCCCGCACTATCACCGTGTCCGACAACGGTGTGGGAATGACCGCAAAGGATATGGAAAAGAATCTGGGAATGATCGCTTACAGCGACTCCTTCAATTTCAAATCCGAACTTGACGAAAACGCCGACAGCGAGGTCATCGGTCAGTTCGGCGTCGGTTTCTACTCGGCATTCATGACCTCCGACAAAGTCACCGTTGTTTCCAGAGCCTTCGGCGACGAAGAAGCTTCCGTGTGGAAGAGTGAAGGCATAGAAGGTTACACCATTACCAAAGGCGAACGGGATTCCGTCGGTACCGATATCATAATGCAAATCAAAGAAGACACAGAGGACGAAAAATACAGCGAATTCCTCGATATCAACCGCCTTAAGGAACTTGTGATCAATTACTCCAACTACATCCGCTGGCCCATTTATATGGACATCGAGTCCGGAAAATGGGAAGAAACCGGAGAGGAAGACGAAGACGGAAAACCCAAAACGGAATACGTCACGTACACGGAGAATAAAGTCATCAACAGCATGATACCCATCTGGCAGAAGAGCAAGGATGAGGTTTCCGACGAAGAATGCATTGAATTCTACAAACAGACATTCTATGATTTCGAAGATCCCGTTTCCGTGATAAGGGTTGACGCCGAGGGACTGACCAGCTACAAAGCAATGCTGTTCGTTCCCAAGAACGCCCCTTACGACTTCTACACCAGAGACTTCAGACCCGGCCTTCAGTTGTATTCGTCGGGAGTGTTGATTATGGACAAGTGTGAGGATTTGCTGCCTTATTACTTCAGATTCGTCCGCGGTGTGGTGGATTCTCCCGATTTCTCGCTTAACATTTCAAGAGAGGTTCTTCAGCACGACAGACAGTTGAAATCCATAGGCTCCAACCTTACCAGAAGGATAAGATCCGAATTGGAACGTCTGATGAAAGAAGAACCCGAAACCTACAGGGAATTCTACAAAGCCTTCGGCCAGCAACTGAAATACGGTATCGTCGACAACTACGGAATGGACAAAGACACTCTGAAGGATCTGTTGCTGTTCGAAACCGCCGAGGGCGGAATGAAAAGTTTTGCCGATTACGTTGAGGGTATGCCCGAAGAGCAGGAGAAGATATACTACATCGTCTCCGACTCCGTCGGACGCGCAAAAACGTTGCCGCAGATGGAACCCGTTCTTGAGAAAGGGTATGACGTGCTGCTGATGACCGACGAGGTGGATCCCTTCATGGTCAACTTCCTGAACGAATATGAAGGAAAACAACTGTGCAACGTATCAACCGATGACTTGGGCCTCGAATCCGAAGAAGAGAAGAAAGAAGCCGAAGAAAAAGATGAGATGTACAAGGATATCGTGGATTTCGTTAAGGAAACCCTGGGAGAAGATATCGCCGAGGTGCGTATCTCCAGGAAACTGAAAAATCACGCAGTGTTCCTGACCACCAAAGGCAACATCACTTTTGAGATGGAGAAATACTTCAAGGAAATGCCGGGAGCCGGAGAAGAAGACGTAAAGGCCTCAAGGGTTCTGGAACTGAACTCGGAACATTCCGCATTCAAGTCTTTGGAAGAGTCCGTGAAATCCGATAAGGACAAAGCCGCCAAGATGGTGAAAATCATGTACGGACAGGCAAGCATCATGGCCAATGTTCCGTTGGACGATCCCATTGCATACTCGGATCTTGTCCTCAGTATGTTCTGAAAAAACTAAAACCTCTTTCGTCCGGGCACAATTCCGCATCCCGGACGGAAGGGCACCCCTCCTTTCGGAGGGTAATATGTTTAGGATCGATGTGAGAATCAATCTTTGCAACCGCAGCCTTCGCATTCAACCTTCACAAGGGTGAACGCAAGGTACAGAGCCAATGCGAAGTTGGCCAATGCCGCGATACCCTTGAGAAGCAGCCAAATTCCGTTTCCTTCGGCAGCGGCAACTCCTCCGAAAAGGAATATCAATGCCGTTGTAAGAAGGATGGTTGTCAGCACGGGCGTGTTTTGGGCCATGTAGGACCAAAGCAATGCCACAAGGAATATTATTCCCAACGAGAGGTTCGTGTAAATGGAACCGCTCGCCCAACCGGCGAAAAATACGCCTGCTGCCACAAGTCCGAAGACCGTGCAACCGAAATTGGATTTTGTCTTATATGCTCCGATGGCCGCTATCAGAATGAATACAGCGCAGACCATCAAAAATGGGCCCAGCTCTTCATCTGCCATTCCGTAATCCGATTCCGCATACCCCAATATGCACATCAGAGCAATGGGTAACGAAACCAGGGCTACGAAAAATAAGCCGAAGGCTGTGGTGTCTATATGTTTATCAGTCATACTCCATCTCCTCGGGAAGCACCCGGTATACTCCTTACTCGAAACACTTCGATTTGCGAAGTACAA
>CAZPQO010000138.1:0-2750 GCA_964588745.1 uncultured Methanomassiliicoccales archaeon
CGGGCAGAGGAATCGTCCGCTTGGACCCCGAACTGATGGACGTGATGGACATCAAGGTCGGGGATATCGTAAAAATCACAGGCGAGAAGAGCACGGTCGCAAAAGTCCTCAGAGGAGGCCCCGAAGACGCCAACAGAGGCATCGTGAGAATTGACGGCAACACCAGATGGAATGCCGGCACTTCAATCGACGAGAGGGTTGCGATACGCAAAATAGTCGCCAAACCCGCAACCAAAATAACATTCTCTCCCACCGATCAGCTGAGGCTGCAGGGCGGAGACGAATATTTCAAACAGGTCTTCGAAGGCCGCGCATTCTCGAAAGGCGACGCCGTGACGCTGAACGTAATGGGCAACAAAATGGAATTTGTCGTTACGTCATACGCACCTTCCGGCGAAGCCGTTATCATGACTTCATCCACGAGCGTAAAAATCAGTGACAAGCCCGCGGACGTGGCCGCGGGCGAAATACCCCAAGTGTCCTACGATGACATCGGAGGATTGGGCGAAGCTGTCAGCAAAATCAGGGAAATGGTGGAACTTCCGCTGAAACATCCCGAACTCTTCGAAAGGCTCGGCATCGAAGCTCCCATGGGAGTGTTGTTGCACGGACCGCCCGGAACAGGCAAAACCATGTTGGCCAAAGCCGTTGCCGGGGAAACCAGCAGCAACTTCACCTATGTGGGCGGACCGGAGATCATGAGCAAGTACTACGGGGAATCCGAGGAGAAGCTCAGAGACATCTTCACCGAAGCCGAAGAAAATGCTCCCAGCATCATATTCATTGACGAAATCGATTCGATCGCTCCCAAGAGGGACGAAGTCACCGGGGAAACCGAAAGAAGAGTCGTCGCCCAGTTGCTGGCACTGATGGACGGTATCAAATCCAGAGGCAAAGTGGTCGTCATAGGCGCAACCAACAGACCCAACTCCATCGACGAGGCTCTCAGAAGACCGGGGAGATTCGACCGTGAAATCGAAATCGGAATCCCCGACAGGGACGGACGTTTCGATATCCTGGAAATCCACACCCGGGGAATGCCCATAGACGAATCCGTGAAACTGGAAGCCATAGCCGATAAAACTCACGGATATTCCGGTGCGGATCTCTCCGCCCTTACCAAAGAAGCCGCGATGGCGGCGCTCAGAAGGGTGCTTCCCGACATCGATACCGACAGCGGAGAAGTCCCCCTGTCCGTGCTGAACAGCATAATGATCACAATGGATGACTTCCGCGAAGGATTCAGGGATATGCAGCCCTCAACCATGAGGGAAGTCCTGATCGAAAGACCCAACATCAGATGGGAGGACATAGGTGCTTTGCAATCCGTGAAGGACGAACTTAAAGAAGCCGTTGAATGGCCTCTCAAGTATTCCAAAGTCTTCGAACACATGGGAGCCAAGCCTCCAAAGGGAATTCTGCTCTACGGACCGCCGGGAACCGGTAAGACTCTGCTTGCGAAAGCCGTCGCAACCGAATCCGAAGCGAACTTCATTTCCGTCAAAGGACCGGAGTTCCTCAACAAGTGGGTGGGAGAGTCGGAAAAGGCCGTCAGGGAAACATTCAGAAAAGCCAGACAGGCGGCGCCCTGTGTGATCTTCATGGACGAGATTGACTCGATAGCTCCCAACAGAGGCAGCGGAAGCTGCGACAGCAACGTTACCGAAAGAGTGGTGTCCCAGCTCCTTACGGAGATGGACGGTCTAGAGGCGCTGAACGACGTTGTGATAATCGCCGCAACCAACCGTCCGGACATGATCGATCCCGCTCTGCTCAGACCCGGAAGATTCGACAAGAGCATGATGGTCGGACCTCCGGACAAAGAATCCAGAGAGGAAATCTTCAAAATCCACACCAGAGACAAGCCTCTCGACGAGAACGTGGATCTGAAGAAACTTGCTGAGATAACCGAAGGATGCACCGGAGCGGACATATCCGCCATCGCGAACGAAGCGGTGATGACTTCCGTCAGACGCCTTGTTGCCGAGGGCAATCCGACACAGGAAGAACTGGACGCAAGCAAGGTTACGATGGACGACTTCGAAAAGGCGGCCGAGAAATTCGGCCCCGCCGTTTCGAAGAAACTGAAAGAATACGGCAGTAAAAACAAGGAGTGATGAAAATGACAAACGACACATGGAACAGACTGTTCAGGGAATTCGAGAGTTTCAACCGCAGAATGGATGAAATGTTCGACAATTTCATGAAGGTGAGCGGTTCCAACGTCAAGACTTACGGGTACACTCTGTACCGTGGCCCTGACGGGGTGGCTCACGTAAAGGAATTCGGAAACCCTTCCGGAACCGTCAGCCTGCCCGATGCCGAAACCGCAAGGGAGCCTTTCACCGACGTTACCCTCGAAGAGGGAGTGGTCAGGGTTATAGCCGAGCTTCCCGGAGCGAAAAAGGAAGACATCATGATTGATGCTTCCGAAGACTCCGTTTCGATTTCGGTGGACTCATCGGAAAAGAAATACAGGAAGACCGTGGCATTGCCCTGCGAAGTCAGTACCGACAGCGCGAAAGCGGAGTACAACAACGGAATCTTGGAAATAAGTTTCAAAGCTTTTGATGAGGAAAGGTGCGTCAAACGCATCGAAATCGAATGATGACCCGATTATAGGGGATGGGGGATTGCCTCCGTGTTCCCCTATGACCGGCCATAGGCCGGTCATACCCAACATCATGAATGCCACAATAAAATAAAGACTGTATTTTATAGAAGAACAACCACTTTATAACCATGGGCAG
>CAZPQO010000139.1:0-2699 GCA_964588745.1 uncultured Methanomassiliicoccales archaeon
CAGGCTTTGCGCGGGATGCGCCGAACCCATACTTGCAAAACAGATTCTCCTGGGCACACAGAGGCCTTTGGTCGTTTCTTTGTCCACGGGATGTTTTGAAGTTTCCACAACCGTGTATCCCTACACTTCGTGGAATGTGCCCATGATACACACGGCCTTCGGCAACGGAGCCGCAACCTGCGCAGGTGTCGAAACCGCATACAGGTCTCTCAAGAGACAGGGCAAAGTCAAGGAAGACGTGAACTTCGTCAACTTCGCCGGAGACGGTGCCACTTACGATATCGGTCTGCAGGCACTCTCCGGTGCGATGGAGAGAGGCCACAACATGATGTATGTTTGTCTCAACAATGAAGCGTACATGAACACCGGTATCCAGAGATCCAGCGCCACTTTCATGGGTGCGGATACCACGACTTCCCCCGCAGGAAACGTATCGGCGGGAAAGAAAGAGTTCTCGAAGGATTTGACGGCAATCATGGTCGCTCACAACATTCCCTTTGCCGCACAGGTATCACCTCACAACTGGAGGGATACGGTGTCCAAGGCAAAGAAGGGATTCGACTGCGGAGGTCCGTCATTCATCAACGGTATCGTACCGTGTCCCAGAGGATGGAGATCTCCTTCCGACAAGACCATCGAAATTGCAAAGTTGGCTGTTGAAACATGCATTTGGCCTCTGTACGAAGTGGTCGACGGCGTGTATGAACTGACGGCTGAAAGCAAGAGAATTGCCGATGGCAAGGTCGAGAAGAAACCCGTCACGGACTGGATCAATTCTCAGGGAAGGTTCAGGCATCTTAAGGAAGAACGCTGGGAACCCGTTGTCGAGGACATGCAGAAGCAACTCGACAAGAGCTGGGAAAAGCTCGTGAAGCTGGCCACAAACTGAAACTATAAAGGGGGCTTTGCCCCCATTTTACATTTTTTCGTTCTTCGTATTATTTCTGTACTTTCCAATAGATAGTCGCTATCTCGGTGTACGTACTGTCATTCACAATCCCGTCCTCGGCCACGGATTCGAAATATTCTCTTACTTCATCTTCATCGAATTTCAAATCTCTGAAAGAAAATTCGTGTTTGTACTTTTCCAAGGCTTCATCCACGGTTATGATATTATCCCAAATCCGGTCTTCGTAGAAGAATTGGGGATTAAATCCTCTTTGCCATCCCAACATGAATGCAAAAGCTAGGTCTTTGTCGGAAGACATGAAAAGAGGTTCGATACCCATATGTTTCCACATTCCTTCTTCTGTCGGGTTATGGCGTCTGACCGGCTTTGTCATAAAGAGGTACTTTTTGGCAATATCCATCATTTTTATGAAATCCGCCGCTTTGCCGATTGCCGGGGTCATATGTGCAAAAACGATATCGAATCCGTTTTCGATCAATGAATCATCAGACGTCATAGCACTCCAGTCTTTATGCACGAATCTCACATTGTCCGCATTATATTCCTTTGCCGATTCGCTGGCATGTTTGACCATGTTGCCGGAAACGTCCAATCCGAGAGCGCTTTTGACGTACGGAGCCAAAGCAATCGAGAGATGACCCCCTCCCGAACCTATATCCAATACTGTGGTATCAGGTCCTATGTCAGTAATTTCAAGAAGATTTTTCAGGAACAAATGGTCGTTCACGGTGGGCATGGGTCTTTTCGAGAATTCCTCTGCTCTGTGGTTCCATCTTTTTTCCTGCGTCCGGAGCAATTCCGAATTAGGCTTCCATTTGTTTAAAATATCAAGCTCTTCGATCAACATATCGTATTCTTTTTCGTACGTTATCCGATCGGGTTCACTGTCAGTCATGAGTGTTCGGTATAATATTGGTGTTACTTAAATTTGATTAGTATTACGAAATAATTCAACCCTTCCCATGTTTTATTACGGTAAATGTAAGGTGCAAAAATCAAATCAAAGCCGATTAAAGAATTTTAAAACTCTGCCGCATTTCTGCGGCAGAGCAATTCCATTTTCTTAAGATTGTTCAGCGGTGTTCCAATACAGGGTAGCCTTCGTCATCTTCATCGTGGATTCTATGATTCCGTCAACGGCAATACTGTTGAGGAATTCTTCCAAATCCTTTTCTGAGATTCCCTTGGAGACGGCGGTGTCCCTATAGAATCCCATTACATCCCCCACGGTTTCTTTTTTATCGTGGATTCTTTCCTCATATCTGATGAGGGGCTTTCTGCCTATGTCAAACAAAACTCTCAGGGCATTCGGTAATGCGCGGCGATCTCTGTCAAGATCCACTTTGAAATGTTTTTCGATTTTTTCTCTGAGATCGTTTTCACCCTTTATGCTCGAAGTAAGGTAGCAGTATCCGTCACAGGCGGAATCCATCCTTATGAGATCCTCATCGGAATTGATTGCCGGGGTCATGTGAGCCATCACAATACCGAATTTCGACTGTCCTAGATCCAAACCCGGTTCTTTCCAGTCCGCAGCCATATATTTTGTATTGCTGAAACCTTCGGATGAAGCCTTTTCGTTGGCGTGCCCTATCATCTTGTCTGCTATATCGACACCGATAACCGATCTGACTTCGTCTGCCAAAGCCATGGACCATATACCGGAACCGCAGCCAATATCCAGTATGTCTTTTTCTTTCAGATTGTTTCCCGATGTTTCCAGAATCAGTGAAATATAGCCGTCGTCCTTTTCGGGAATTTTCATATCGGCGAATTTACCCGAACGTTT
>CAZPQO010000140.1:0-2677 GCA_964588745.1 uncultured Methanomassiliicoccales archaeon
CGCACTTTTTATTTAGAATAAAAGATAAAGAACGGTTTTATCCCAAGATTCCAGCATTTGCACCCCGTCCAACAATATGTATGTCCGGCCTTGTTTTGCTTTAACAGTTTCTATGATGTATTTTGAATCGATTTCGGAATTCGGAAGGTGTGTGGAGTTGATGAATAGGATGTTCTCTTCGGCCACTCCCGAGGAGAGAAGATAATCTTTGTACAATCCCATCAGAGTGGATTTGCAGCAACGTCTTATCCCTGCTATCGCCTTGATTACAGGCTTATCTTTCAATTCGATAGGGCGATGTAGATATGCGTCTCTAGGGAATATGTTTTTCATTGTATAACGTAACTTTATGCGGTTATATATAAATCATTACGTTATAAGATGAACTATCATTTCAGAAATGTTGAAGGTTATTTATGATGGTTATAAATATAGAGTAATATTAAACAGAGTTAAGTTCGGATCGATACAAGGGAAAAGAAATGAAAAAAAGAGTTCTATCCTGATAATGACATTTGCGGTCTCGTTGATGTTAACAGTTCCTTTAGTCTATGGTGTATCGACGGTAACCATTGGCGGCAATCTTATCACGTTCGATGAAGATTCCACCGGCGGTATAGTCATGGATGAAGACGTGGATTTAGTTATAAATCCTGTAATGATAGGTGGATATCCTGCTTTTCGTTTTCAACACAAAGAAAGTGACCCCAACCTCGTCCCTTCGGGCGGCTCCGGCAATTCCGTGAATTTTGAGATAACTATGCCCAAAGGTACTAAATTCATAATATATGTGTATGTAAACAGAGCCGCCCTTATCGCTAATCCGACCAATGTCGAACTGGAAATTGAGATAAACGGCTCTACTTACACAGTGTTCGTTGAAGGTAAGGCCGGTGCTGAAACGAACGAGGGTTATTATTCTGCGAAACGCGCCGATGGAAACAATGTAATGCAAAAAATTAACATGAACGCAGTATCACCGGATGATTTCATGCTTTGTGAGGAGGATGACGCTGTATTGGATATCACCGGACGCAGAGCGATTCTCTCAACTTCTAAAGTTCAATTTGCCATAATATACGCTTGACGACTGTGTTGTTGCTGTGTGTTTATTGATCGATTAGGTTAACGGCACTTATGTTAAAACTGCAGTGCGACTACAATTTTCACAATCTTTATTTCTTTCATTGTATAACTTATCCATATCCACCAGGATTATGTTCCGTTCCTTGGCGTGTTTTATAAGACTCTTTTCAAACCCGGATGATGAGAATAGAATGTAATCCCGTTTAGTGTATCCTTTTACAAAGGATGCGGTTCTTTTCAGACTGTTCAAATCCTTCATACCTGCCGGTGAGGATTTGAACTTACAACTGCCGAACAGCACGTTTGACGTATTGTCGATGCCGTCTATGGCGACTATGTCAATCTCAGCATCCGTCTTATGTTCAGGATCAGAACCCCACCATTTGCCCACAGTACGGTATTCGGTGTTCATTACCACATATTGTTTGCAGATTTCTTCGAATAGCTTCCCCATAAATCCCGGAAGCATTTTTTCAACATTTTCATATGCGCCCTCGGAATCGTAAGACCGTACGTAAGGGAGGACCTTTTCCAACACTCCGTATCTGAATCTGAAAAGGCCGTCGTTCAATTCGTAAACGGCTTTTCTGCGTGAGTTGGACATAGGGACTTCTCTTCTGACTATGCCGACGGACATCAGTTGTGATATGCTATTCGAGCAGGTTCCCTTCTCTATTCCGGTAGTCTCGGATATCTCCTTGATCTGTGTTTTACCATTGGCCAATACAGAAATTATGGACATAGGTATCGATGAATTCGGAAATTCCTGCCGTACCAGGTTTGCTGATTCTTCCAACAATCCGGACGAGGGTTGGAGGAAGTTTTCGATTATGGATTCTTTAAAAGTATCGTGCTGGGACAGCCACTTCAAATACAGCGGAATTCCGCCGGATATGCCAAAGTATGTGGCACAATCGCTATTTTCGGCCGTCGGAAAAAATTCGCTGGATTGTACGTAATTCAAAGGCTCCAATTTCATCTGACGGCTGAATCGTCCGAATAGGGGCATCTGCTTTCCGTTGAGAAGATCGTGCATCATTCTGATTGAAGATCCGCACAGAATTACGGTTAAGTCCAATTCGGCAAAATCGTGGTCCATATATTTTTGAAATGTTGAAGGGAAGTGCGGAGCTGCGTTGACGAGGAAAGGAAATTCATCTATGATCAATACGGTTTTTTCTTCTCTGCAGACTTTTGCAGTAATGTCTAACGCATCTTTGAAACTTGTCAATTCTCCGAAAAATCTTTCGGGAAAGGCTGATTGCAGGGAGGCCGAATAATTCTGCAGGTTGATTTTTTCACTGACTTCATTCCCGGTAAAAAATATATTTTTCTTATCTTTGCAGAATTCAATCAAAAGAGATGTTTTACCGACTCTTCTTCTACCGTATATTGCAATACTTTTGAGTCCGCCTCTGCCGTATAATTTCTCCAACTCATTCAATTCGCGTTCTCGGCCAATGAACATACACTATTGATATTCCTTTCATCCTATTAGAATATTCGTAAAGTTTTATGTTAAAAAACTTCTGTTAAAAAACTTCTGTTAAAAAACTTTACACAAAAAATTTATATCGACTAAGTTAACGGT
>CAZPQO010000141.1:0-2668 GCA_964588745.1 uncultured Methanomassiliicoccales archaeon
TAACCCAATCGTCTCTGGGAGGCGATGCGAAGAATTCTATCGGACGGTCTCTGAATCTGATGTTTTCTTCAGGCAGGTATCCGTCCAAATAAACGTTGATTGCGGTCCTGACCTGTCTTGATTGGGTGAAGACTCCGTAAGCTCCCTCTGAGCCGTAAACCACATTGACGGCATCGGCAAGGAAATCCAAAATTGCCAGGTCGTGTTCTATTACGACAACCTGTTTGTCTTCGCTGAGTTCTTTTATCACTCTTGCGATTTTTACCCTTTGGTAAATGTCGAGATAAGAAGTGGGTTCGTCAAAGAAATACACATCCGCATCCTTCATCATGGTGGCGGCCATGGCAACTCTTTGCATCTCTCCCCCGGACAGTTTGCTGATGTCTCTTTCCAGCAGTCCTTCGAGGTCGAATATCTTTGCGGCCTCATCCATTGTCATGCGTCCCTCCACCGTGGACAGCAGATCCTTTACGGGGCCGGACGCGGCTTTCGGAATCAAATCCACATATTGCGGTTTTATGGCGGTTTTTACGTTCCCGCCGTAAACTTCGGTCAGATATGCTTTGACTTCGGTACCGTCATAATGGGTCAGAACGTCTTCTTTGGAAGAAGGCTCCTCATAGTTTCCCAGATTGGGTATGAGTTCTCCGGAAAGAACTTTGATTGCGGTGGTTTTTCCTATACCGTTGGGGCCCAAAATACCGGTGACGACACCCTTCTTCGGAATGGGTATGCGGTAGAGCCTGAAGGAGTTCTCTCCGTATTGGTGTACCATTTCTGAACTCAGTTCGTCGGAAAGACCGATGATTTTGATTGCTTCGAACTGGCATTTGTGTACGCATATCCCGCAACCGTGACAGAGAGTTTCGGAAATTACGGGCTTTCCCTTCTCTCCGAACACAATGCATTCCACCCCGGTTCTGACCAAGGGGCAGAATTTGTAACACTCTTTGTTGCATTTCCTATTCTGGCATCTGTCCTGCAGGACGACGGCTATACGCATACTCCTGCTATTCTCAGGTTAGATATAATCTTTAGCGGTTCCCGCAACCCCGAATCCGATTGTGATACGCTGTAATCTCCGAGAACAACCGACAGTGATTATAACGGCCGGAGATATTGCGGTTCTATGATTCCCGGAGCAGTATCGCTGACAGACAGTTCTTCCGAGAATCTGTTCGGAGATCCGAGACGCGCGGTTATCCGAATGTCGGTGCCGATCGCTTTTGCGCTGTTGGTCCAATATCTCAATAGTGTCGTGGATATGTTCTGGGTATCGGGACTCGGTGCGGATCATATAGCCGCGGTCAGTGTGACTTCTCCGATTTATTCAGTCATCGTCAGTATCGGCACCGGTATAGGAATCGGTGCATCCTATGCAATATCCAAACGCATCGGAAAAGGGGATTCCGAATCCGCGGTCAAAGCGTCGTCGCAGGCGTTCTCCATGATGATCATAGTCGGAATTCTCACGATTCCGATTCTGTATTTCACAATCGGGCCGATGATAGATTACATGGGTGCCCACCACATCTCCGATCTTTGCAACGCTTACGTCTATCCTTTGATTCTGTCATCGCCCCTGCTTATGGCGGGAGGCCTTCTTGCAGGGAATCTCCGTGGCGAAGGAGCCTCCGCAAGGGCAATGATTGTGCTGTCCGCAGCCGCAATCCTGAATATGATTCTGGATCCGATTTTCATTTACACCTTGGGATTCGGCATTGCAGGTGCGGCTTATGCAACTGTGATTTCCGCAGGCATATCCATGATTCCCGCCGTTTATTGGTATATTATCAAAAAAGACGTTGCGATTCCCATCAGGCTCAAGGAATTCAGATTCACCGGCGAGGAAGTAAAATCCATTTCCGAAGTCGGGGTTCCCCAAACGGCGGAACTCATGTTCATGTCGCTGATTTCCGTTGTGTTCGTACGTTATATTGCGTTCGCCGGCGGGACCGATCTTGTGGCGGTTTTTGAGATAGCATGGAGAATCGCAATAATCCTGATGGTTCCCGCCCATGCCATAAGCATAGCCTTCGTCCCCATGCTTTCGGCATCTTTCGGAATGAAAAACCGCAAAAGGGCGAAAGATATTGTGGTTACGGGATTGAAAATTTCATTGTCGGTAATGATTGTTTTGGCAGTAATCACATACTTCGCGGCACCGTATATGGCGCAATTCATGACACTGTCGGAAGATTCCGCAAGACTGAGAGGGCCTATTGCGGAGATGCTGAAAGTCTGCACTCTGACTTTCCCTGCTTTTACTTTGGTTCATTCCGCCGCCGCCATATTGCAGTCGATGGGCAAAGGCATGATTTCACTCGCCATCACGATGATCAGAAATCTTTCCATAGCCGTTGTGTATGCGATTCTTTCTGTCGGACAAATCGCTTCGCATATGTGGTGGGGATTCACCTTGACCGAGGTCGTTTTCGGGTTCATAGGAATCACCGTCGCGGTACTCGCTTTCAGAGTCTATGTCAGGAGACGCGAAGTTTTTAATTCATAAATTATATATAAAGGTTCAATTTAACTTTGAGATATGTCAGTGGGGGCCACTAAAGGCACTGAGTTACTTCTTGGAAATCCTAAAAAAGCCATGATCGGTATGATGGTTCCCGTTATCGTTGCGCTTACTTTTCAAAGTTTAAACAGCGTTATTAAC
>CAZPQO010000142.1:0-2636 GCA_964588745.1 uncultured Methanomassiliicoccales archaeon
CGGAAATCTACGGACCGGGAATCGGAATCAGCTGCGATTACGAAAACGGAATCCACCTCTGGGACGATTATCTTTATTTTGAAATCATAGATTCTAAAACCGGCAAGGTTTTGCCCGACGGAGAGGAAGGGGAACTTGTCATAACCACTCTCAGGAAAGAAGGCGCTCCGCTGATAAGGTACAGGACTCACGACATCACAAAAATCATTCCCGGGAAATGTCCCTGCGGTTCCGAATATCCGAGAATCGACATAATAATCGGAAGAACCGACGACATGGTCAAGGTGAAAGGGGTCAACATGTATCCCGCACAGTTCGAAGAGGTTCTATCCAAAGTCGACGGTGCGGATTCGGAATATCAGGTAATGATAGACCATCTCAACGGAAAGGATATCCTTACCTTATACTTCGAAACGGGAACTCCCGAAGACACCTGGAATTCCCTGGAGAAAACCGTGCAGGACCGTTTCAAAGCAATGACGGGAGCGACCATCGATCCCAAAGCAGTGCATCTCGGAGATCTTCCCAGAAACGAGAAGAAAACCAGCCGTATCTTCGATAACCGATACTGAAGGATTACCTCTTCGCTCCGCCGATCATCACAAGGTAAGCCAGCAACGCTTCCAACTGAATGCGTTCGTTGCTTCCTTCGATTATGCGGAACTCTATCTCTCCGGTTTTGTCCACCAGTCTGACCTTCTCCGAATCGGAAACGGTAAGGTCGAAGAAAGATGAATGGATCTGACGGATTATGTCCTGTCCGGACAGTCCGAATTCTATCATGGTATCGTCAAGCTTGTCTCTGGCAAGAACAAAGTTGCCGTCAAGCGCGGTTTCGAGTATATTCCTGATGATCTCGGGATTGGCCATTCCCGTGGTTTGATATATCGTATCGATGTCGATGTTCTTGCCCATGGAGGCGGCGACCTGCAATGAGTTCACCGCACGTCTCATGTCGCCTCTCGCAACATGAACGAGTCCCTGAACCGCATCCTCGTCGATGTCCACGTTTTCTTTGACGATTATGCTTCTGAGATATTCCTCAACGTCTTCCGCGGTAAGGGGTCTGAAACGGAATATGGCGCATCTGGACTGAATGGGATCTATGATTTTGGACGAATAGTTGCAGGACAGTATGAAACGGCAGATTTTGGAGTATCTTTCCATGGTTCTTCTGAGTGCGGCCTGAGCGTCGCTGGTAAGCGAATCGGCCTCGTCCATGAAAATAATCTTGAAATTCGCTCCGGACAAAGGTGCGGTTCTGGCAAAATCTTTTATTTTGCCTCTGACAACGTCAATGCCTCTTTCGTCGGAAGCGTTCAGCTCCATTACGTTGGCCCTCCAATCATCACCGTAAAGTTCTTTTGCCAGCGCAAGGGCACTGGTGGTTTTTCCCGTGCCCGCGGGACCTGTGAAAAGAAGATGGGGCATGTTTTGGGACACAACGTAAGATTGAAGTCTGTCCGTTATGTTTTTCTGACCCACGACGTCCTTCAAAGTTCTCGGCCTGTATTTTTCCGTCCAGATCTCGCTCATAATATCAACCTTCCATATCTCCGCATTATGTAATATCTTTCCTCGGTCAAGGTCAGAACATCACCGTCCTCCCGTCGATGTTTTTGAGAATAGTTATACATTCCTTTGACATTCCGTCGGAGTATGAAGATATATGAAGCTTACAAAATGGCGATCGAAACGGGTCGGAAGAACGATCCCCGTCCCGTGTCCGAAGTCGAAATCGCAATGAAGAAAGAGCAGGAAGAATACGAAGCTCTCTCAGATGACAAGAAACAGTTTTTCGATGAGGAAAGGCTGTGGAACCCCTACAGCGATTCAAGATTTTCGGCAATGATTGAAGAATCCAAGGAATTGGAAGCCGAGAGATTCATGTGGGGAATCGATATCGGCACCGGGGAAATGCTTCTTGCCGACCGTCTCCGGGAGAAAGGCGAGACGGTATCCGCGGTTGTTGCGCATCACCCCACCGGTCTGTCCAAAGTACCCTTCCCCGGCGTCATGCACATGCAGGCCGATATGTACGCCGCCGACGGCGTTCCCATAAATGTCTGCGAATCTTTGATGGCGCCCCGCATAGATATGGTGACGAGAAATGTCATGGGTGCCAATTTCAATCAATCTGCGGATGCGGCGAACCTTTTGGGAATCCCCATGTTCAATATACACACCCCTGCGGACAACATGGTTCAGAAACATGTAGACAACATTCTCGAAGAACTGGAACCCAGAACTTTGGGCGATATCATCGAAAGACTTTACGAAGAACCGGAATACGCCATGGCCGCCAAGATGAACAACCCCCCCACAATCATCGTCGGGAACAAGAACAGCAGATGCGGAAGGGCGGTATCCAAGATGACCGGAGGAACTTCCGGACCCAAAGAAATTTACGAAAAATTCGCACAGGCCGGCGTGGGTACCGTGGTGGGAATGCATTTCCCCGAAAACCACATCGAAGAAGCCAAGAAGGTCGGAATCAACATAATTGTTTCCGGACACATGGCTTCCGATTCGATCGGTATCAACCTCATCTGCGATGAATGGGAGAAAGAAGGCATCGAAGTCTTCGGTTGCTCCGGTCTTATCCGCCACAGCAGGAACTGAGATGTTCGAAAAGG
>CAZPQO010000143.1:0-2612 GCA_964588745.1 uncultured Methanomassiliicoccales archaeon
ATCGGTATCGATACTCACGTCTTCTATGGTTCCCATGGGGATTTCATCGAATGACAGAACCGTTTTTCCTATGAGCGTACCTACCTTTTCACAATCATTTTCGCCGGAAGCCAACACTCTTTGCAATTGATCCCGGACTTCCGGAACCAATAAAACATCATTCAGTGCATAATCTCCGATGACCAAAGAGAACTGAAGTTTCCTGAGCGCGGACGCTCCCAAAATATCTCCCAATCCTTTGACACCCCGTACAAACAAAGAATGAACGTCCCATGTTTCGGAGGAATAATTGACGTCGGTGATACTTCCCACAACATATGCGTCATCGCTGATTACATCTATCTCTTTCAGAGAATCGAACATTTTGATTACCATAATACCGTATCGGATACGATATAGAAATAACCGCCGTCGGTCCGATGACACTGAAAGACAATTATAGACCGCGTGCATCGCAAGAGGATATTACGTTCAAAAATGTCTTGTTCCGCGGTTCTGACATTCCGAAATTATGAACATTGAAGGGATACAATGAAATGAACCGTACGCTATCCCCCCGCCAGGAGGCCTGTTTTTCGGGGAGTGATTCATATGAAGGAAATTCAAAAAATGATTGAAGACGGACAGCTGGACGAACTCAGCGCCCTTATGAACGATATGGACGAATCTGCAATCCGCAATCTTATCTCCGATCTCGATCCGGTGGACAAAGTAATCATTTTCCGCCTGTTGAACAAAGATTTGGCCGCTGAAGTTTTCGAGGATTTGGATGTGGATCAGCAGGTTCTGCTGGTATCTTCCATGGAAGATCCGGAAGTTTTGCGTCTTCTGACACATCTTGACCCCGACGATCACGTACGTCTGTTCGGGGAACTTCCCGCCAATGTCACCAAACGTCTTTTGGCTAACATGAGTCCGGAAGCCAGAAGTGCCGTCAATCTTCTTCTGGGATACCCTGAGGGGTGCTCCGGAAGGGTCATGAGTCCCCGTTACATGGCGGTAAGGGAAGGACAAACAGTCAAGGATGTCCTTTACGGTCTCCACGAATCCACTTTGCGTCCGGACGAGATGGAAAGTATTTTCGTCATAGACCACGGACGCCGTTATCTTGGTTATGTCCGTCTGGGACAATTGATAAAAGCAACTCCGGACACTCAGATTACCGAACTTGTCACAGGCAAAGATGTTTTCGCCCGCACCCGCCGACCGCGTTCTGAAGCGATAGATCTCATCATGGAAGAGGATATTCCTGCCTTGGCGGTTGTGGATTCCGAAGACCGTCTTGTGGGAGCCATCACTTTCGATGACGCTCTGGACATGATGGAAGAGGACACAACCGCAGACTTCCACCGTTCCGCTTATGTGAGTACCGTCAAAACCAACATCAAAGGTGCCAGCGTAAAAATGCTTTACAAAGCCCGTCTGCCCTGGCTGTTGGTACTTGTTTTCGTAAATGTGTTTTCCGGAGCAGGTATCGCGCTTTTTGAAGAGACCATCGCATCCGTCATCGCTCTGGTCTTCTTCCTCCCGTTGCTCATTGACAGCGGCGGAAACGCGGGGACACAGTCATCCACCCTTGTCATCAGAGCCATGGCAACCGGTGACGTGGGGCCCAAAGATTGGTTGCGGTTGGTGGGCCGGGAGGCTGTCGTAGCCGTACTGATGGGCGCAACAATGGCGATTGCCGTATCCGTGTTGGGTCTGGTTCGCGGAGGTACCGAAGTCGCGCTGATAGTGTCCCTTACCATGATAATCGTGGTTCTGGTAGGTTCGCTCATTGGTCTGTTGCTTCCCTTCCTTATGTCGCGCCTGAAGATAGATCCGGCCACCGCCAGTGCTCCTTTGGTCACTTCCATCGCCGACATCAGCGGAGTCTTCATTTACTTCGCAATGGCCACATGGATACTGGGGGTGTAAATCATTTCCACAGAGAGCAAATCCTTTTCACTTTCATTTTTTGCCGATCGCAGATTGCCGGGGATGTTTTGTCGGTTACGCCGGTATGACGGATTTTGAAATGGATTCCGCGGAAACGTGACTCCGTTGTCCCTCGGACACCGATACGGAATATCGGGAAGACATCAGGTTCCGAACGCCTCTGTCAGTGCATAATATGGGCGTTTCACAAAACGGCATCTCGCATTACGCAGAAACCGATACCGGCGCATCTGCCTGAACCTGATGGAGACAATCTCCGATAGAAAAGAACATCCGTCGGTTTCGCTTTGTTTCCAAGTCGGACCGACGGTGTAAAAAAAGAAAATTTGGGTAAATGGTTTAACCGCCGCCCGAAGGCATATACTCGGAGATGTCGACCTCACGGGCCGCCTCCTCCACGTCCTTGACGGACTGTATTCTGCCTTCGAACTTCTTTTCGCGTTCTCTGTAAGCGACAGGCTTGTATTCGGATTCGTCGGTCGGTTCAAGATGGTCGATACTGTAGTACAGACCGGTAAAGTCCAGTCTGATCCACGTCTTTCCGTCTCTTTCCCTGACTTCCGTCACCTTGCCGACGGTTGAGGTCGGCACATACTTCGCTATGTCGCCTACTTTCACACGATCATCCCTTGATGACTGCAGTTCTTTCACCGGCAGGGACGAATTCCCTGAGA
>CAZPQO010000144.1:0-2603 GCA_964588745.1 uncultured Methanomassiliicoccales archaeon
CATGGTTTTTATCAGATTTTTATGGATTTACTCCCGATCCTTCTGATGTTGTTGGTTCTTTACGTACTGGCAGTCACCGGTTCAACGATTTTTGAACGCTTCGGAGTTCCGGGTTTGATCGGTCAGATACTTGTGGGAGTCATTGTGGCCAACATCATATGGGACGGTTCCGCTTTTACCGGAATTCTCGGCGAAGGAAGTTTTCTGGGAATAATCGGAGTCGAACTTCCTGTGAACGGTTCTCCCGGTTCCGAGAGTTATCAATTCTTGAAAGTAATTGCGGAAATCGGTGCGATATTCCTCCTTTTCTCGGTGGGATTGGAAACCAGAGCCTGCGATTTGAAGTCCGTGGGTAAACCCGCCCTCGTCGTCGCGATTCTCGGAGTCGTGTTCCCCTTCCTTCTGGGTCTTACGTTAATCTTCTATGACGGCAACCCCACTCATGCCATGTACATGGCGGCGGCGATGGTTGCGACCAGTGTGGGGGTGACCGCCAAGGTATTGGTCGATCTCCGAAAAACCAATACGAAAGAAGCCCGCATCATTCTCGGCGCCGCCGTTATCGACGATGTGCTGGGAATGATAGTTCTGGCAATGATCTCCGGCTCCGGTGCCGCCGGCGGAATCGGCGAACTCATCGGCGTCATAATGATCACGGTTGTTTTCGTACTCTCCGTGTTCGTGTTCTGCGACAAATGCGTTCCGCGTTTGGATGATTGGTATTGCAACAGATGCGAACCCGAACCCACGCCCAAAAGCAAATTCCAAATGGACAAACTGATGCTTGCAATCGGTCTTTGTCTCTTCATGTCTTTCATATCCGAAACCATCGGACTCGCCGCAATCATAGGAGCGTTCCTTGCGGGAATGATGCTTGCGGATTATGCCCACACATGGGATCTGAAGTCCAAAGTCGACGCGATAACGACGTTCCTCCTTCCTCTGTTCTTCCTTAATGTGGGTATGCACGTTCAGGCCTCGTCTTTGGTAAATACGACCGTTTTGTTACTGTCCGCATACGTGATAATCGTGGCAATCGTCACAAAATATTTCGGCTGTTACATAGGAGCGAGAATCTCTGACAAATCCATCGACAAAGATTCTGCGAACATTATCGGAATAGGAATGGTTCCCAGAGCGGAAGTCGGCATCATCATAGCCGCAATAGGATTCGCCGGCAATCACCTTACGTCCGAGATGAATACGGTCATTATCCTTATGTCCGTGATCACCACGATAATCGCACCTCCGTTGCTGAAACGCGCATTCAAAAAGAAATACCCCGACGATGCGCCGATAGGAACCTGCCCTCTTTGAAGAAAAGTAATCTTAGAAGGGAATTATGGACGGAGGGTAACGAAGTGTTTCCGCATTGTATCATTGGGGGACATTCTTCGGAACAAACCGAAGGGTGAAAAATCAAACAAATCTCAGACAGGTATGAAAATCTGAGCCACGAGAACTATTACTATCAGGGCGATGGCAACACCGATAACACCTTTGGGCGAAATCTTGTATCCTTTGTCGGTTTCAGAGTCGAAATACCTCATAAGGCCGGCAGAAGACTGAAATCCTCCCTGATTTTTCTTGGACATATTTTCCTCATTCTTAGGTTTATATAAAAAGTTTTTTGAGAATCGCGGAGTTTGATGGATAATCTCTTAATAGGCCTTGTTTGTTGATACTTCGATTTAAATGCATTGGGCGGACGTAGTCGCTGAGAATATCGTAGAAAATTGTGAGGAGCCACTCATAGCCACGGGAATAAGTCCTACGGGAATTATTCACGTCGGAAGCTTAAGGGAAGCCATAACCGGAGAATCTGTGCGCAGCGCGGTGGAAGGTCTCGGTAAAAATGTCAGACTCATTTACCTCATCGACTCATACGATCCTCTCCGCAGACGATACGATTTCCTGCCGGAGGAGTTCGAACAGTATGTGGATATGCCTATTTCCGAATTCCCCTGCCCCTGCGGCAAACACAAGAATTACGCCCACCACTACGTGCAGCCCTTTTTGGATGCCGTGGATTCGCTGGGAGTGCAATGCGAAATTATCTGGACTCATGAACTTTATGAACAGGGCCTGTTTGCGGAAACAATCGATATGGCCATGAAGAAGAGGGAACAGATCATCAAAATACTCAGCGAAGTCACCGGCAAGGAGGAAAATCCCGATTATTCCCCTTACACTCCGATATGTTCTGCCTGCGGCAGATTCACACAGCCTATTCTTGAATCTTACGAATTCCCTTACATCGAGTATGAATGCAACTGCGGAAACAGCGGCAAAGCCGATATCCGCAAGGGGGAGGGAAAACTGACTTGGAGGTGCGAATGGCCCGCCAAGTGGAAGATTTTCGGAGTCTCCGCCGAACCTTTCGGAAAGGATCACGCCGCCGCCGGCGGTTCCTACGACACCGGCGTGAGAATCGTCAAGGAAATATACGAAGGCGTTCCGCCATGCCCCATACCTTACGAATTCGTTCAACTGAAAGGCGTGGGTCAGATGCACAAGTCTCTGGGTTCTCCCGTCACGGGACTTGACGCGATAAACATGACCCCTCCCGAAGTTCTGAATTATCTATTCCTCAGGGTCAACCC
>CAZPQO010000145.1:0-2594 GCA_964588745.1 uncultured Methanomassiliicoccales archaeon
AAGAAAGCGTCAACGATTTCAAAAGACGTTACGAACGCAGAAAGAAATTCGAAGCTCTTGGCACGGAAGGCTCAGACTGAACGTCTGTCGCCCCAGATTATTTTGTGCAGTTGAGGGAGCACTCTTACGTCCAGTCCTCTGGACAGTACTTCTTCCGCAAGGGGCTCCAAATCCATTCCGCCCACCGGTGAGAATATAACATTGGTTATCGGAGAATATTCTTCCAATATTTTTACGGCATATTCCAAGTCCTCGCCGTCATTTATGATGAACTTGAGCTGATCCTTCATAGTCAGGACGGCTATGTTGGACCGTTTCATTTTATCCGACATCTTTGACGAGGGGCACTTGATGTCCATGCTTATCATCAGATTTTCGTCTTTCGGAAGATTGCCGATGTCTTCGGAACCGTTTGTTTCCAGAACAATGTGCTTGCCTTCGGACAGCAAGAGATCTATGAGCTTCGGAAGTTCTTTCTGCAACATGGGCTCTCCGCCGGTTACGCACACGTGAGATACGTTGCATTCTTTGACCAAATCCCGTATGTCCCGTTCGACGCCTTCGCCGAAGGCGTATTTGGTATCGCACCAGCAACAATTGAGATTGCAGCCGGCCGTCCTTATGAAATAAGTCGGAACCCCCATCTTGAGTCCTTCGCCCTGCAATGAAGTAAAGGTCTCGATAATCTTCATGGTTCACCTGTATTCGATATCGTCTTCGTATCCCGCTTCTTCGAATCCTTTCAATCTCAGAATGCAGGAATCGCATTGTCCGCAGGCTTTGTCGTTCCCCTCGTAACATGACCACGTCAGGTGAAGAGGAACGTTCAGATTTTTTGCGGTTCTGACTATATCCGCTTTCGACATGTTCAGTATAGGGGTGACGATTTTGATCGGATTTCCTTCCACACCCGCTTTGGTGCCCTTTTTCAGCATATTTTCGAATGAATCGAAAAACTCGGGACGGCAATCCGGGTAACCCGAATAATCGACAACATTGGCCCCTATATATATCCGGTCCGCTCCAACGGACTCGCAGAGTCCGGCGGCAATGCTGAGAAAAATTATGTTTCTGGCCGGAACGTATGTTATGGGAATTTCCGCATCGAGAGCTCCTTCGCGGTTGTGAGGCACGTCGATGTCTGAATCCGTAAGTGCCGATCGGAAGGAAGACAGGTCAATGTCGATAATTGTATGTTTCAAACCGTAATGTTCGCAGATATCCGATGCGGATCGCAGTTCTCTGTCGTGTCTCTGCCCATATCTGAAACTTATCGGAAACACTTCCGATCCGTCATCCAGGGCCTGAGCCAATGTTGTGGTGGAATCCAATCCCCCCGACAGAAGAACCACGGCTTTCGGCATCAGAGTTCCTCCGTGTACCATGCGGTCTGACCTCTCTCTTCGTCGAGACCTATGGAAACCGCATGAACATTATCGGGGAAATCCACATTTTCAATCATCTGTCCGACCATCATTTTTGCCATCTCTTCCGCCGTCGTATGGGGTATATCCAGCATAACAACGTCTTCCGATGGGAAAACGTAACGTTTTCCGCAGGTGATGACTTCGACCGAACCGTCTTTTTCCGTAATTTGAACTTCTTTGGATTTTGCGGGCAACAGAGTTCTGTGATCCATCGAAGACATCATCGCTCTCAATTCCTTCTTCAGAACGACGAAATCCATCAGCATCCCGTTATCTCCTATTTCCCCCTCCAATCTCAAACGGACAACATAAGAGTGTCCGTGGAGACGCGAACATTTATCGTGCATGGGGATGAAATGACATGCCGAAAACCTTATTCCGGAGTATTCTCCGTCTATTTCCAATTGCATTATATATTCTCCACGAGTTTTAGTGCCAGTACTATTGAATCCCGGTAATCCGTCTTTGCCCTGGAAGTGTCTATGAACACCTTATCCGAGTTTACGATCGGAGCTCCCAGCGCTTTGGTGTTACCCACCAGATGCATTGACCTGAAAAGAAGATTTCCGGATATTCCCTCGGGGGCTATTACAATGTCCGCTTCTTTAACAGCTTCTTCTATCAGGATTTGTGAATGATATGCGTCATAGCCTTCGTTTGTCAGCATTTTCACAAGCGCGAACGCATCGTCTATGCTTTCGTTGACGGCCCGGCATCTGCCGTAATCTTCGCACCTTCCGCCGGACATGACCGCAATTTTGGATCCCAATCCTATCCGTTTCGCCAATCCGACGGAATTCACGGCAAGCACGAATCTTTGCTGAATCGTCCAACCTTCATCGATACCCACCGGTGAAAGCAGAAACAGTTCTCCGCCGACGGGCTCCATCAAAACAACTCTTTCCAAAGTGTTCAGACAGAGAGCCTCTTTGATCAACGGGAGCAAGAGGGAAGAGGACATGTCTCCGCGGATTGCGGCATCAATCTCTCCCGTTGCCAGATCTTCCGACAGAAGCATAGGGTCGTCGTAAATCACAATGTCGGCATCTTTGAACGACTCAATGCTTTTTTCGACATTGCCTGAATCTGAACCCCGTCCTATACCTATCCGGGCATCGTACTACGGGCCTTTCAGGAACTCTTCCGACCCTACCATCACCGTCCATA
>CAZPQO010000146.1:0-2583 GCA_964588745.1 uncultured Methanomassiliicoccales archaeon
GACCAACGTAACGTCCTCGTTCAGATCGATGGTTACGGCGTTTTCGCCGTCATTGTACGTTCCCATGGGATCCTTGCCGTCGATGACCAGTTTTGTGTCACCGCTGCCTTCGGTCCATTCAATTTCGTACCAAATCATGACCTGGGTGATGTACTTGTGGTCGGTCTTTATTTCAAGCAAAGCCTCGCCGATCAGCACATCCTCGAAAACATCAAGATCGCTTTCCGTGAACACGCCGTCCGCCCAATGGGAAACCTCCCGCCAACACGTGTTGCCGGTTGCGAACCCTCCCGCCATGAGAACTTCCTCGTCCAAATCCAGAAGACGGGTTTCGAGCCCTTCCCCGGAAATCACGTTTTCGGTGTTGGTGGCTTTGCTCACAATCACCTGGGCAAAACCCAAAGCCGTGGCTGAAGAAACGCAAATCAATAACGCCAACAAAATAACCAGAAGTCTTCTTCTCCTGTTTTCATCGTCATAAGTGATATCCAATTTTTCAGCACCCCTTTGATTTTTACGGACTTGCATCATACTTCGTCTTCAGACGGCATTTCAGATGCAATTCCATATTTTCGACATATAATTAGGGGGCGTATATTAACCTTGTTATCTTTTTTTTATTTTTATATTCGACAATTGTGCCAACCGGGATATGGGTAATCTCTTTCAGTACGGTTCGACGTAAACCGTAATTGTGTAAACCATATCTTCTGGCTTATGTTTCGTAACCGTGGTTTCGTCTATGTTGCCCTTGAGAATAAACTCGTAATCCTGTATTTCGGACACGTCTATGGATTTCGAAAACACACCTTCGGAAATGGACATGCCGGTGCCGCTGATACACAGTTTCAGATCCAATCCGTATTCTTCCACGGGATTGAAATCCGAGGCCCATTTCAATTCAAAGGAGACTCTGACATACTTCACCGTTTTGTCCTTCACGCTTATGTCCAAGTTGGTTTTCCCCAGTTCAAGGGACTGTGCGATTACGTAATACAGAAGCTGTTCCGGATTCCCGTCCGTGCACGAGCCCGTGTAGAAAATTTTACTTGCTCCTTTGCCGTCATTGGCTTTCCGGGAAAAGCCCCCCATTCCATTGATGACTATACCGTCGCCGTCCACCAGTTTCAGTTGTACGTCGTCTTCGGAGAATATGGTGAATTCGTTTGTTACGTCGGAGATCATCAGGGTGTACGAAACCGAAGAGATTCCGGAAAAACACAGGATAAGAATCAGAATCGGCATTAAGAGTTTCTTGGAACGCCGTTCATCAGAGCTTCCCACCATCGCCTTTACCCTCCGAGTATATCTGTATTATTTCACGGACGCTGTAAATGATGACCGCTATCAATGCGATAAAAGCAATAATGTAGACGAAACCTTTCTGTGCGAATGAGACGAGTTTGCCCGAAAGGGGCGACACGCCGATTACTTTGCCCCTGACGACTTCGGGGTAAATGTAACCGTCATCGCTCAGGTTGGCATCTCCTTTGGTAAGGAACTTGTAATCTCCGTCTCCCAAACTTTCTATTTCCAACACTCTGTGGACGATTATTTTGTTGTTGCGTTCGAAAGCGATGACATCACCTATTTTGATAAGATTATGTTCGCTTCTGTCCAGCAATTCAATCATAATCAGACTGTCGACGGGAATCGTGGATATTTTGAAATCCTGGGGTTCCCCGTCCATGGATCCGGTAACTACCAGGCGCACTTCGCGGTCCTTCAAATCAAAAGAACCGTCATTGATGCTGTAAACCGAATACAATCCCGCTCCCGCTAAAGTTACTATGATCAAAACCAAAGCGACAGTCTTGACGGTATTCTTTTTATTGCTCAACATGTGACGCCCTCCTCGGGAATATCGCTTGATATTTCTTATGATATATATTAACGACGTTATATTATTCGTGTGTTCTTGCGCAGTCGTCGGTGTTGCATCGGAATACCACGGCTATCTAATTTGCCGTCGCCTTATGCGTTCTCCGCGGAAGTATCATTGTAAAATAAAATATCGGAAAAAGTTTGATCGGGGATTTCAAAGACCTTACTTCGAAACCGGGAACTGAGGCATCAGTTCTTCTCCGCTGGCTTCGTTCACTGCCTGACCCAATCCGGTGTACATGGCAACAAGCCCCAACACGATTCCGATCGCGGCGGAGACCTTTATCACGTCCGGGTTGGCAAGTGCAGTGCCGATGGCCAAACCGAGGAACACTATCGCAAGGAGTCCGAAGACTGCCTGAAGCGTTCTGGTTGTCTTCAGGGTTCCGAAGAACAGCGTGAACGTCAGCAGGAACCATACGAAGAAGTACATCGCTTGTTCCGTTGCTTCGGGTCCAGGGTATCCCGCGGCGCCTGAAACGTTCATGAACGCAAAGGACATCCAGAACGCTCCGTACGCGGAGAACGCAACGGTTCCGAAGGTGTTGCCGTTACGGAATTCCATCCCACCTACGAGCAATTGCAGCAGACCTCCGCAGAAGATCATCATGCCCCAGGCAAGACCTTCTGTGGGGGTGCCCATAAAGTCGTAGAACATGACCAGTAAGGTCGTCATCCCGAACGCAATGAGTCCCAATG
>CAZPQO010000147.1:0-2577 GCA_964588745.1 uncultured Methanomassiliicoccales archaeon
TTGTATTGGTGCCGCTGGGCTGGTTTCTCTGGGAACAAAGGAAATCGTTCCGATGGGGCCAATATCAGGAAAATAACCGTAAGTCTTACGGGCATTCCCATCACGGCCCTGTTGTCATGCCTCAGGCTATCACCGGTATCCTTGTGGTGTTGTGCTCACCGTATCCGGGTGCGGACACGTTGACCGTAATATAGCCCACGGGAAGGTGCATCATCAGGATTTCCAACCGGTTCAATATGAGATCGCCGTTGGAATCGGTAGTGCCGTAAGGTATCTTACCGTCTTTGGTTTTGATTCCCAGGCCCGTGAGGGCCACTGTGGCGCCCTCAAGCGGATTGCCGTCCTGATCCGTGACGGTTATTGAAACAATGACGTCCGTGTTCACGCCGTTTTCCAATTCTATGCTTGTGGTGTGAGACTGGACTCCGCCTATGTATTTGGGACTCTCCACATTACTCATCCAACCGAGAATAATGCCGGCACCGATGGTTGCAACCATGATGATAATTATCAGTTGCAGCGGGAGCCCCTCGATTCCTCCCCTTCTGTCTTTCGACAGTTTTCCTTTCATGAGACGCTTGATTACTCTCATGATTGAGGATTCGGATTATATCCGTATAAGAGAGGATATCTACAGTTAATTTACGGAGAATTCACCGTAGGGTTTTTTCATAAACCGATTTGTGAATGGGACCCTCGGGTCTCAGTTCGCTGCTGTAAACCGTTATCCTGTCGCATTCGAAAGCGAAGAATTCCCTGTCTTTGTTTTCTTCGGCTATTTTTCCCGCAGATTCGGAGCCGTCGATATCCTTGGATCTTCCGACGGTGATGTGGGGATTGAATTTCTTTCGGTCATGGGAAATATTCCGTTCAAGAAGATTGTCCGAGATATCTTTGGCAAGTTTCTCGAGTACACCGTCGGATTCCGCGCCCACCCATAGAATCCTGGGCCCTTTCTTTCCGGGAAAAGTGCCCATTCCTTTTACTGAGATATTGAAAGGACTCAAACCATCGGCGGCTTTGTCAAGGGCATCGATGACGTCCCGCAGTTCATCTTCGGCCACATCTCCTATGAAACAGAGAGTTATGTGTAACCCTCCGGGTCCGTAAGTTTTCATCTTCCTTTCCGATTTCAGCAGGGAAACAGGTTCCGCCAGGGATTTGTCTTCCGGGATTCTGAGCGCTATGAATGTTCTCATACTCTCACTTGACTTCTTTAAGTGTGTATTCCGAAGAACCGAATCCCATCTTTTCCGCATGTTCGAAGGTACTTTGCCACCGTGTTTCGGGATGGATGCAGGCAAACATGTCTTCCGGAACATCATGGCCGCATTTTTCGTAAAGCACGCTGCCGATGACCGGTGGCTGCTTCAGAGCCAGATCCACGCAGGCTTTGTCCAAAGCCACGGGATCTAAGGATGCAAGCATTCCCACATCGGGGATCACCGGAGTGTCGTTTTCCGAGTGGCAGTCGCAGTAAGGGGATATGTCCGTCATTACGGAGATATGGAAGTGAGGTTTGTCTTTGACTGCGGCCATGGCGTATTCAACGATTTTAGCGTTCAGTATTTCGGCATCCTCATCGTTTTTGGCGCTTATGGCGTCGTAAAGACAGACGCCGATGCATCTTCCGCATCCGACGCAACGGTCTTGGTCGATCGAGGCTTTTTTCTCCGTCAGGGATATTGCGTCCTGAGCACAGTATTTCATACAAACTCCGCACCCGACGCATTTCTCGGAATCAACCGAAGGTTTGCCCGCCGCATGCATCTCCATCTTTCCGCGTCTGGACGCACATCCCATGGAGAGGTTCTTCAACGCGCCCCCGAATCCTGTGAGTTCATGACATTTGAAATGGGACAAAGAGACAAGAATGTCCGCATCGTAAACGGCTCTTCCGATTTTTGCGGTCTTTATGTATTCTCCGTCTATGGGGATTTCAATCTCGTCCGTACCCTTAAGACCGTCGCCGATGATGATCTGACAGCCTGCGGACATCCTGTTGAATCCGTTGAAATTGGCGGTATCCAAATGTTCCGGTGCGGTTTTTCTGTTTCCGACGTATAATGTGTTACAATCGGTCAGGAACGGAATCCCTCCGTTTTTCCTGACTTCTTCGGATATCGTTCTTGGGAAACCCGGTCTGAGATATGCAAGGTTTCCCAATTCCCCGAAGTGCATTTTTATTGCAACGAATTTTCTGTCGCAATCAATGTTTTCGAATCCTGCTTTCAGTATCAGCCTGCGGAATTTATCGGGTATCGTATCCCCGATTTCCGCACGCATGTCAGTAAAGAAAACTTCGGATGCCATGATTGACGGATTACTCTCGCGGTATATATCGGATGTTTTCGCGGAGACCGTCGGAAACAGGTGATTATTCCGCATGTACCTAAGGAGATATCCGTTGTCCCCTTTGTACTGTTTCTGTCTCTCTGTCGACAATTTTTCATTCATGTTGACGGTAGCCAATCCACGTCATTTTCAGACGGATGCATTACTTAAAATACAGGTATAAATTAACGCTGTTCTGGCGGAAAATCATTTCCGTCGGAGGAATAAAAAATGTACACAATG
>CAZPQO010000148.1:0-2545 GCA_964588745.1 uncultured Methanomassiliicoccales archaeon
GGCTTTGGGTATGTCGGTGACGTTCCTGAGCATGTATCCCGATGTGACACAATCGAAACTCCCTTCGTCGAAAGGAAGGTTCAACGCGTCGCCGACCATCATATCGACCTTCGGAAGATTCTTTTCGGCCATTTTCTTCTCCGCGAGTTCAATCATAGCGGGAGTCAGATCGATTCCCGTGACATCTCCTCCGCGTGAAGCCATAAGGAAAGCTATCTCTCCCGTGCCGGTTCCCACATCAAGACATTTCCTGCCGTCAAGATCTCCGAGTTTCTTCATCATGAACTTATGCCAGCGCTTGATCATGCCCATGGACATTATGTCGTTCATTTCGTCGTAGTACGAAGAAATCTCGGTGAACACGTCTTTCACATAGATGTCTTTGCCCTCGAATTGAATTCCGAGTTGCTCGTCTTCCTTCATCAAATCAACAACGGGAATCCGACTCCGATTAAATAACCTATCGCGAGCAATGCGCCGAAATGCCAATTATGGGTAAATGCCTTCGGAACCAGCAGGAATCCCGAGGTCTTGTCCATAGGTTTGATTTTGGAATTGATATACAGTTTGCGGTAATCATACAACGCCAATGCCGCCAACAAACATGCGGCGGGGACAATCCCTGCGGCCGCAATAATCAAAAGAATAGGATAACAGATGAAATTGATTGTTCTGTAATATGTCAGGGCCCCTTCATAACTGAAGTGTCCCGATATCGTGTTGGCACCGGCTTCTTTGTCGGAATGGTAATCCCGTATTTCGTTTCCCGAAAGAACACCGGTCAGCGTGAATGCGTTGGGGAGTCCGAGAAGAATCGGTACGACGGTCACGGTTCCGGTCATGGTGTAATACGTTCCTACGGGCATCAGAATGCCCATGAGGAAAAACGTGCTTATCTGGCCCATTCCCAGATACTTGTAGGAAACTCCTATGGTATACATGACAACGCCGAAGATTCCGGCAAGACCTATGACGAGAAGCCACCAACCGCTGTACCAAAGAAGAACGAGACCTATCAGAGCGGTTATGCCGACACACATGAAACCGGCGTTTCTCACATCTTTCGGTTTGAGTTCTCCCGTTACCAGTTCCGGGGATCTGAGGTGGTTTTCAACCGTATCCGTTCCTTTTTTGAAATCGCCGTAAGTATTCAGGAGATTTGCCGCGGACTGTAACAGGATCCCTCCGATCAGCACGAATGCGAACATGAGCCAATCGAGAAGCCCCCATTCGAAATTTCCGTCATAAAATGCCACCGAACCGGCCAATACTATCGGCACTATCGCGCCGTGGAGGGTCCACGGCCTGAACGCGTTGTACCATCCTGCTTTGACCGGAATAATGCCTGACATCTGGTTTAATGTGAGCATGAGGGGTTAAATAAGGCTTTCCGAAGAGTCCGGCGCCGGCACAGAACAAAATGATTATACATAAGGCAGACTTCCGAATCTTCCATGCGGATTAAAAAAATACTGGCAAGCAGCGCAATCATGTTATCCATCGGCTTAATCATATCCCTTTTCATAAACTTTTTAGGATGGTTTCCGGGCCATATTTTGACTGCGGACGTACGCGCCGACATAACCGTTTTGGTACTTGCCGTCATGATGACGATTTCCTTGTCCCGCATACCTTATAAAAATCTCAATCCCGTCAGGTACAGCCGTTCTGTCACCAGAGCTGTGTTGTTGGGTTTGATCGTCGCCGCAATCATCCCCATCATCGGATTCCTGCTGATGAAAAACACAAGCTGGGAAAACGAGGCGATGGGTCTTGTGTTCGTTGCGGCCGCACCCTTTGCCGCTTCCGTCGTTCCCCTTTCCTATACGCTGAGAGGAGATATGGAACATGCCGGAAGAGGCACCATTCTTACTTACGTATTCTCCCTGATTTGGATCCCCCTCGTCATTTGGATTCTGTTGGGCGAAGTTGTGGAAATGACCGGAGTCGTCATTACCGTCCTTGAAGTCATCGGCGTTCCCCTGGTATTGTCAAGATTGCTTACCAAAGTGAAAATCGACAGAGACACCATGGGAATCATGATGAATCTCTTCATATCGTTCCTTGTGATACTTTCCGTCAGCTCCACCAAATTCCCTCCCGTGTTCGCACCGATTGCGTTATTCGTTGTGATATCCGCAATCAGAACCTTCATTGTGGGAACCGGCGTTGAAGTCGTCGAAAAGAAAATGGGAATCGGATGGACTCAGAGAGTCACCGACGTTTTGATGGTTTCATACCGTAACAAGGGGATTGCAATCGCTTTGTGCGTCGCCACGTTGCCCGGCAGTTTGGCTCCCGTCGCGATGGTTGCGATTGCCACATCGATAGTCGTTGAAATCATATGGGTCGTGTTCATGGATTCGGTTCTGTTCTCCAAGGGAAGAATGAAAAAAGAAACAGGGTTGGACAGAGCTTCAGAAATCAGTGATGCGTGAACGTCTTTCCGAAAGAACTCTGACATCGTCGGTGCTCTTCAGAGACCCGTGGAGCATTTCGGAAGTCGGATCGTAGACTTTCGAATCCCTTCCCCGGGACGTGACGC
>CAZPQO010000149.1:0-2520 GCA_964588745.1 uncultured Methanomassiliicoccales archaeon
GTGTACTGAAAAATTTCAGTGAAACCGCAAACGCGACATCGCCTTTGTGCAAAGTGACCGTTATTGAAAAAGAAAGCATACCGATCCACAAGGTCACATTCATGGACGATGACGGAATAACAATCATCGGCACCGTGAACGTCGCCGACGGCAACAACGCATTGTTCCACACGGTCCCCACAAAAGCTCAGGCAGGGAATTTGAAATACTCCTTTTCCGGCTGGTCTCCCGAAGGAAGTCTTATGAACGTGACCGAAGACCGGGTGGTGTATGCAACGTACACGGAAACGGCGATACCGTCCCCTCCCACGTTGGATACCGGGGGTTCCGGAGAGGAATCCGAATCCGTCGGCTCCGGTAATGGAGGCAACAATCTCGAAATCAAATTCCTGTTGCCGATTTCGGGCGTAATCGTTCTGGTCGCCGCGGCATTGGTTTACCTGAGGAGACACTGATATGTCCTCCTTCGGTAAATCGTTTTTTAAACCGATGCTAATCGCATCTGTCGCCGTTGTACTGTTTGTAGGCATGCTTTTGCCCGCGGGTCTCGCTTTTGCGGATACTGACAGTTCCGATTTGGATTGGTCGACCGCAAAACGCGACAATTGGAACAGCAACATAACTTCCGCTCTCGCCCCCCGCGGTCCGGAAGATATTTCGGAAATATGGGATTTCAAATACGGTGACTTTTACCAGGTAACCAACATCAGAAGTTCCTTCCCCCTTGCGATCGGAAACTACGTTTACATATGCACTCCCGAACACCTGCTCAAGCTGACGACCGACGGAAAACTGGCCGGCAAAACAGATCTTAACGGCAAATTCCCCGGCAACGGCAATACCGGATGGATGGTGTACGGAGACGGGAAGCTGTTCGTGCCGCTCGGTAAGGGATCTATGCAGGCTTTCGACGCAGAAACACTGAAATCATTGTGGTTCGCCCCCGAATTCTCAGAATCGGATCAGCCCTGCATGCCTGTTCTTTACGATGACGGCTATGTCTACAGCGGACAGTTCCAATGGGGCGGAGGAAGCGTATCCACGGGCGAATTTTACTGCTATTGGGCAGAAGACGAAGATCCTGACGAGGAATTGGAAACCAAGACTCCCGTATGGGTAATGGACGATGACGGAGAAGGCGGAGGAACCCCCGGGTTTTACTGGGCAGGTGCAGCCATAATAGGGAACCACATCCTGATACCTTCCGAAAGAGGGATAGTGTTCTCACTTAACAAATCCGAATCCATTGAAACGGGTCAGCCCGTAATCGAAGACACTCTGTTCCTGTATGAGGGAGTTATCAGAGGCAGCGTGGTATACGATGAAAAGAGAGCTTCGGTACTCTTTGTTCAGCAGGGGGATTCCAGCACATATTCCGGATATCTGGTTTCGGTGGGTTTCGACTCCGCAACCGGCAAATTCGATAAAACCGACATAAACGAGGACGGAATCTTTGACGTTGAGGATACCCTCCATTATTATTCCGACAACTGGCAAAGACGTATCACGCCCGTTGTTTACGGTGACAGAATTTACGCCACCTGCGGCGGCATACTGGTCATAGATGCGAACAATATGGAATTGATTTATGAAGCCAGATCCACTGATATGGGTCTCGGTGAATTGAGCTTCTACCACATAACTTTGTGCGATGCGTATGCGAACGAGGAAAACGATCAAACAGTTTACCTCTATTCGTTCACGTATACCCACCCCGGGGTTCTCGCGATTCTGGAAGATAACCAAGCCCGTACCGAAGGCGAACTTGTGCACATGTACTCTTCCGATCCGAGTGAGTTTTCAACCTCGAACGTGACCGTGGGGCCGAACGGCAGCCTCTATTTCGTGAATGACAGCAACACGTTGTTCTGTATCGAGAGCAAAGTTTACGGAAATCCCTTCAACGGCGAGGACGAAAGGAACCCGTCTGCGATCCTGTATCCGGCAATCGGCGTAACGATGGTCGCATTGATTCTGGCCTCATTGTTCGTATTGAAAAGGAGAGTGTAAAGATGATTTCAAAAAATACATTAATCGCCACAATTGTGGCAGCAGTGCTGTTAATCAGCGGAGTCGCGGTGTATGCTTCTATGGGCGATACGTCGGGAACGGATCAGCACATATACAATTCAAGCGAAGAATGTTCTGTTTCGGTATGCTACGACTCTGGTGACGGAAACGTCAATGAAACCCGTGTCAAAGGATACAACATCAAAGACATCCTGATTGACGGGATGGAGGATATGGGATTCGGATTGATATTCGACAATGACGGATCCATAAACTCAGTTGACGGAAAGAAAGCGGATGAAGGCAAAGTCTGGGTAATCTGGAAATGGGATACTGATTGGAAAGTCATAAGTTCCATTTATGAATCCGGGAAGGTCATAGATCTGAAGGACAATTCTGCCTTCGGAATTTCTATGGCAAAGAGATTCACGACCAATCCGCAAGGATACACCAACCCCGGATTCTACGTGAATGTAAAGATTGGCAATACCGACGAGTCAGTGAGGGTGT
>CAZPQO010000150.1:0-2511 GCA_964588745.1 uncultured Methanomassiliicoccales archaeon
GGGGGGTTACTTCTTCTGAAGTTGCTCCATGGCCCAAATCGTTTCCTTCACCAGAGTGGATACGGCCCTCATGGCCATTTTATCCTCCAGGTACTGAGGGGAATTGAGAGCTCTGAAAACGGTCTGAGGAGTGGAGCCGCAGACCACCATCTGATTTCTCAACATGAAATTGACCATTTCGGAATAGGCCATACCGGCCCCGTCGTGAGCCGCAACGGACACTGCCCCTCCGACTTTGCGTCTGAGGCCCATATCACCTGTTTCAAAGGACAGGCCGGCCCTCTCGAAAAACACTTTCATCTGGGATGTTACGGTACCGTAGTATGCGGGACTGGCGAGAAGTATTCCGTCCGCCTCCCTCAACCTGTCCATGATTTCGTTCAGTTCGTCATCTTCGTGAATGCATCTGCCGTCTCCGCGTATTTCGCAGGATCTGCAATCGTTACATGGAGTGAAATCGTAAGAAAAGAGTTGTATATGCTCTGTTTCGATGCCTTCTTTGGAAAACTCGTCAAGTATGTCCATGACGATGTTGGAGGTGTTTCCCAACAGACGGGGGCTGCCGTTCAGTGCGATGACTTTCATAATGCGAAAATATACGGTCAACGTATAATTCTTTGTTCGATGCGACTGCGTAATGAGACGGCGCGTTGACTTTTGTGGGAACGGGTCGCAAACAAAGTTTTAAACGAATGATTACCTTTAATCGTCAATATGGCGAATATGCTTGAAATCAGAAATCTTCACGCCGAAGCCGGCGGGAGAGAGATTCTGAAGGGGGTCGACCTCATTATCGAAGAGGGCGAAACCTGCATACTTTTCGGACCCAACGGCTCCGGTAAATCTACTTTGCTGTCAGCAATTATGGGGTACAGCACCAACAAGATTACCGAAGGCCATATCATTTACAGAGGCACCGATATCACCGACCTTCCCGTGAACGAACGCGCAGATCTCGGAATAGGCATGATGATGCAGAGGCCCCCCAACGTTACCGGGGTAAAATTGGGAAAATTGATTGCCACGACGGCCACCGAGAAATGTGCCGAAGAAATTTTGGCAAAGGCTGAGGATTTCAGAATGGACATGTTCCTGGACAGGGACGTAAACGTGGGATTCTCGGGAGGGGAAATCAAAAGATCCGAACTGTTGCAACTTACCGCGCAGAGCCCCGAACTCATATTGTTGGACGAACCCGAATCCGGCGTCGACTTACAGAGCATCGATCTTATAGGAAACAAGGTCAGAGACCTGCTTTATCATAAAAAGAACTGCAGAAAAAGTACTCCCAAGAGAGTGTCTGCTTTGGTGATAACACACACCGGACAGATACTGGACTATATCGGAGCGGACAAAGCCTATGTCATGGGCGAAGGAAGAATCCGCTGTACCGGAAGACCTGCCGACCTGCTCAAAAAGATAAAAACCAAAGGATACGGGGATTGCGGAGTATGCAAAGAAGTAGTGATTCCGGAATAAAGGATGCTTTGAAAAAGAAGGCGGAACACGGTCATGACGTTGACCTTTCGAAATATGAGATAGGCCGTCGCGACAGAGACATAATCGACGATCTGAAGAGTTCCGACAACGTTTTCAAAGAGACCATGGAGAGCGTCGGCGTTACCACTGACGAAGATTCCCGTGCCGCCACCATAATGTTCATAGACAACACTATGGGACACTGTTCTTCAAGAATTCCCGAAGGTGTTGAGATAATGGCCACTTCGGAGGCTTTCAAAAAGTATAACGGTTTGAAAGATTTCGCTTGGGCCGGCGTCAGGCCCGACAAGGACAAATACACCGCTCTTGCGTACCTTGAAGATTCCGACGGGTATTTCATAAGAATCAAGTCCGGATACCATATCAAAGATCCGATACAGACCTGTATGCTCGTCGATTCGGCAAACACCGTTCAGAACATTCACAACATTATCGTCGTCGAAGACAACGCTTCCGCGAGTCTGATAACCGGTTGCGCAACGAGTCCGCACGCAGGCAGCTCCATGCACGTGGGAATCACGGAAAAGTTCATCGGAGACAATTCCGACCTTACGTTCTCCATGATTCACAATTGGGGAAGTGAAACCGTTGTGAGGCCAAGAACCGCAATCAACATAGGAAGCAACTCCAACTACACCAACAATTACGTTATCTTGGAAGATGTGGGGACGCTTCAGTCCAACCCCGTCGCAAACATAAACGGGGAAGGTTCCTCCGCCAAATTCAACTCCATGTGCATAGCGCAGGAAAACTCGGACATAGACAGCGGTTCTGTCGTCAATCTCAACGCCAAGAACACTTCTTCCGAAATTGTCAGCAGAAGCATAATCGTCGGAGGGAAGATGATTGCCCGAGGGCGCTTGGTGGGAAACTATCCCGGAATCAAAGCGCATCTTGAGTGCAAGAGCATAATCCTGTCGGAAAAGGGAAGTTCCATAGCCATTCCGGAGTTGGAAGCCAATGTTGCGGATCTGGAAATGACTCACGAAGCAGCTGTGGGAAAAATCGCCA
>CAZPQO010000151.1:0-2501 GCA_964588745.1 uncultured Methanomassiliicoccales archaeon
GAATATGGCAAATGTCGGATATTTCGGAACAATGGCATATTTAATCGTTTTCGCCGATTTGAGAAAATCCGTAACCGGAAAAAAAAGGAATGCTATTATAATATGTGTAAATCTTGTATCATACAAAGGTCGTGGATGTTGTGAAAGATCCCATTCTCAAGGATGCAGAGGCAGGGGATGCCTATGCTGCGTTGGGTGTTGCGTATATGTATCACCACGGTAAAGAGTACAATCACGACCTCGGAGAATCGATAAAATGGTACCTTGTGGCCGCTGAGTCCGGATGTACAAGGGCCGAGTGGGAAATCGCACGCATGTACCGCGACGGAGTGATTTTTTCACAGGACATTTACCAATATCTCAATCACCTCCGCAACGCGGCCATCAAGGGAAATCCCGAAGCGCAGCTTTCTTTCGCTTTCGAATACATGAGAGGCGTTCTGGTTTCGAAAGATTATGAAACCGCATTCAAGTGGTTTTTGAAATCCGCCAAACAGGGAGTGTCCATGGCCCAGTTCTATATCGGGTACATGTACCGTCAGGGCATCGGAGTCGAGAGAAGCAGAACCGAATCCGAATTATGGTATTCCAGTACGGTGATTTCCGGAAACGCCGATATGTTCATGGAAATCGGAATCATGTTCGAATTCGGTTTGGACGGAATCGCCCATAACGAAGTGGAAGCCGCGAGATGGTACCGGTACGGTGCGGATATGGGGCACGAAGGATGCCTTCTGTCTTTGAAGATGATCGAACAGAACTTCGGAGGAGGCAGGAAAGACACGCTGAAGCAGAGACTGAAACGGCTGACTCAGACAAGTTCCGCAACCGAACGGGAAATACGCGATTCCGCATTCAATCTCGCCAACGAGTATCTGGATGCGGGCGATTTCGATCTTTCTTTCAAAAATTTTCAAAAAGCTTCCGATCTGGGAAGTCCCGATGCCATGTTTTTCCTGTCCCTGATGCACAGGGAAGGACTGTCCGTGAAACGCAACATGAAAAAATCATTGGAGTTGCTTGCCCGTGCCGCCGATGCGGGTTCCGTCGATGCCCAATTCATGCTTGCCCGTCTTTATGACGTGGGCGGGGGATTGGCAGAAAGTGAAATCGACGCCATAAAATATTACACCATGGCCGCCGCGGGAGGATATCTTTCCGCATTCTATTATCTCGGCAAATTCATGGATCATCCCGAAATCCATGTCAGACGTTCCGTAGGAAAATACAAACGGTATTCCTGAACACAATTCGGAAATTATGTTCCGAAGTTTTCGTTATTTTCGGTTGACGTAAACGAAACCGATTTTATCCACCGATGCATTCCGGAGACAATGACAAAAGTCAAAGAAGGACTACTTTACACCGAAGACGGCATGTGGGTCGAAGTAAAAGGAACCAAAGTCAGAATAGGGCTGTCGGATTCGGCTCAGGATGAACTCGGCGAAGTTATCTACGTGCAGATCCCGGTCATCGGCAGGGAAGTTTACAAAGGAGACGAAATCGGAGCCCTTGAAAGTTTCAAATCCATAATTCCCATAGTTTCTCCCGTTGAGGGTAAGGTGATTTCCGTGAACGGAATGCTTGAGGACGAACCCTCGCTTATGAACACCTCACCTTATGACGAAGGCTGGTTGGCTGAAATAGAAATCATCTCTGACGTTGAGGGACTTTACACCGCGGAAGAATTCAAGTCATTATGATGTATACAATTATACATCATGTAACCAAAATAATCACTAATAATATATCAGAGTTCATTCTTCGCCATGATTGAGCATAATGGAGATGAACGATTACCAGTTGGAAAATATCCTTTGCATATTGTCCACGATAAAAGACGACAGTCCGTTCTATGCACGGAAATATGCCGATGTTGATGTTTCTTCGGTAAAAGACAAAGAATCTTTTGAAAAATTGCCCTTTACCGACAAATCGGACTTAAGGGAGGCTTATCCTTTGGGTTTGGCCGCGGTTCCCGAGGAAAAGATTGTAAGAATCCACTCCTCGTCCGGCACCACGGGAACTCCCGTAATCATTCCGTACACCAAACGGGATATCGAAGATTGGGCGATAATGTTCGAACGCTGTTACAGAATGGCCGGAATAACCGAAAAGGATCGGTTGCAGATAACCCCCGGGTACGGTCTGTGGACGGCGGGAATCGGTTTCCAGGCCGGATCCGAAAGATTGGGCGCACTCACTTTGCCCATGGGTCCCGGAAACACCGAGAAACAACTGAGGTTCATGAAAGATTTCAAAACCACCGTGCTCTGCGCAACCTCATCTTACGCATTGCTCCTTTCCGAAGAAATAAAGAAGCTCGGAATGGGAGACGAAATATGTCTGAAAAAGGGAATCATCGGTTCCGAAAGATGGGGGGACAAAATGCGGAAAAGAATCGCGGGGGAACTCGGTGTCGAACTTTACGACATATACGGACTGACGGAAATCTACGGACCGGGAATCGGAATCAGCTGCGATTACGAAAACGGAATCCA
>CAZPQO010000152.1:0-2498 GCA_964588745.1 uncultured Methanomassiliicoccales archaeon
TGCGCCCATGTTATGCTCAATATACCGAACATATTAATCTCCTTTTACATCCGTAATTTTGAAACCGTATCATATTGTGGGCGGATATGTTGCCGATTCAGATTATATGATGTATATAATTATACATTAATGTACATAATTTATTATATAGAATATCACTTTGAAGGGTTAAAAGAAGGGGAATGCACCTGACAGACAATACCATCCATTCAAACAAGAGATACATCATACTCATCGCGGGAATGATAATCCAGTTATGCGCCGGAGTCATTTACATGTGGGCGGTGTTCAAAGATCCGGTTTCGGCCTATCTCGAACGGTCTTCGAACGAAATAGCCTTTGTTTCGTCGATAATGCTGTCAGCTTTTGTTTTCGGAATACTTTTCGGAGGAATTCTGCAGGACAGATTCGGACCCCAGTCCATTGCCATTGCGGGCAGTGTGATAATGTCCTCGGGAATCATTCTGACATCCTTCATCACTTCCGATTTCGCATCGTTGATTTACCTGACGTACGGAGTCATAGGGGGATTCGGTGTGGGGATGGTGTATCTCTGCACGGTGTCCTGCGTCCAGAAATGGTTCCCCGACAAAAGGGGATTCGCAACCGGCGCCATGGTGGGGGCTTTCGGCTTTTCCTTGGTGATATTCGCGCCATTGGCAACCCATCTTCTCGGAGAAACCGGCGTGCCGATGACATTCAGAATACTCGGTTCGGCCTTCATGGTAATCTGTGTCGTGTCGGCTCTGATTCTCGTCAATCCTCCCGAAGGCTTCACGGCGCCGGGAAAGGTTACGGATACGGGCAAAAAACAATTCACCCCGTCGGAGATGGTCAGAACCAGGGAATTCTACCTGATTACGATCTCGTTGTTCCTGGTTCTTCCGGCTTTCTTCATTCTGAATCCCCATCTCGTGACTCTTGCGACGGACAGGGGATTTGCCGAATACGCAACGATGGGCGTCATGATAACCGGAGTGTTCAGCGCCGCGGGACGTTTGCTGATAACGTGGATGTCCGATAAAACCGGACGGATTTCTGCAATGGTGTTCGTTGCGGTGATGACCGCAATCGGAGTCATTGCTCTTACTGTGGCATCCGGATTCCTGTTCCTGGTCTGCGTGGCAATCATATCCTTCACCTTCGGAGGGGCTTCCGGAGTTTACGCGGCCGTCACGGCGGATCATTTCGGAACGAAGAATATGGGAACGAATTACGGCATAGTCATAATGGGATTCGGGGCTTCCGCGTTGCTGTTCCCCTATGTTACGAGCATGATATCTTCCACGGGAGACATGACCAATGCGTTTATTCTCGCGGCGGTCACATGCATATTGGCTTTGGTGCTGGTATTGATGCTCAGAACCTCCTACAGGAAACATGAATATTAATAATTGAGAACCGCCTTGCCACGTAGGAAGGAATCCATATGAAGAAAGTACTGCAGGCTTCGAAAAGGTCAATGGCAATGGATTATGCGATACGGGAAATCAGCGTACCTGCCGCAGAAGCCGCCAAAGCAGGAAAGAAAATCATAGGTCTGAACATCGGAGATCCCAACAAATGGGATTTCGAAACTCCGGAATATTTCAAAGACGCTCTCCGCAACGCCGTTGACGAAACCGACAACGGTTACGGAGATTCCCAGGGGAATCTTGATTTCAGGGAATCCATAGTGAGAAGGGAACGGAAGAAACACGGCATTGACATAACCACGGACGATGTGTACATCACCAACGGAGTAAGCGAAGGAATCAACGTTCTGATGGGTACCATGTTGGAAGCCGGTGACGAAGTTCTCGTTCCAGGACCCGGATATCCGTCATACTCCCAATACATAGGATTCTACGGCGGAAAAGTCGTCCCTTACCGTCAGATGGAAGAGGAAGACTGGGCGCCGGATACGGATATGATCAGGAAACGCATCACGGACAGAACCAAGGCTTTGGTCATGATCAACCCAAACAATCCCACCGGTGCGGAGTACGAGGCGAAACACATCCGGGAAATAGGGGATATCTGTGCCGAATACGAGATTCCGCTGTTATCGGACGAGATTTACGATATGTTGGCTTTCGACGGGGATTTCCATTCCGCTTCGAGGCTGAGCGACGACGTTCCCAGAATAATTTCCAACGGATTCTCCAAGGTGAATCTTATGCCCGGCTGGAGAGTCGGATACTTTTACTGCATGGACGGAAACGGTCTGATGGACGAAATCCGCGAAGGCGTAATGAAACAGCTCCGTGCCAGAATCTGTGCCAACGTACCTTGTCAGCAGGCCGCAAAAGCGTCTTTGGAAGGACCTCAGGATTACATAGAGGACATGAACCGCAAATTGAAGGAACGTGCCGATTTCTCATACAAGAGACTGAACGAGATAGACGGCATCGAAACCCGAAAGGCTCAGGGTGCACTGTACATGTTCCCGAAGATCGATCTCAGGGGACGTTGGAAATCCGATAAGGATTTCGTTCTCGATCTGATAAAGGAAGAAG
>CAZPQO010000153.1:0-2455 GCA_964588745.1 uncultured Methanomassiliicoccales archaeon
TGGGCAAAGATCTTCCTTCCGAATTTTATGATACGATAAAAGAATCGGGAGTGATAATGGACGATTTTATCCCCGTGGACGGATGGGATACGTCGACGGCAATCGTTGTCAACGATTCGAAACTCGATCAGAAAGTTCTGTTCTTCCAAGGTCCGCAGGGATACGCAACGGAAATAGGCGTAGAAATGACAAACATGGCATCTCAATCCGATTACGTCCACTTTTGTACGGGAGAACCGGAATATTACGTTTCATTGATGAAAAAGATAAAGAATCCCAACGTAAAGATTGCAATAGACCCGGCACAGGAAGTTCACCGTCTTTGGAACAATGCCAATCTTTCGGAAGCGATGAAGTATTCCGATTATGTGTTCTGCAATAGGTACGAGGCGGAATCCGTAATGAAGCACCTTGGGTTGAAATCCATCGGAGGCACGGGAAAAGAACTTACGGTCTGTACGAAGGGAGACGAAGGAAGTATTGCGTACATAGACGGAAAGGAAGTCAAAATTCCGTTGATAACGGGAAACAAAGCCGTTGATGCCACCGGAGCCGGAGATTCGTACCGTGCGGGGTTCTATGCGGGATTGTATAGAGGTCTGAGTTACGAAGAGTCATTGATAGTCGCTTCCGCCGTTGCTTCTTTCACCGTGGAGAAAAGCGGCGCGATGTCCAACATACCCACCTGGGAACAGGCTTACGAGCGGGCCAAGGAACATTTCCCGAAGGCGTGATATGTTAATATCCATAACCGGGACGCCGGGCACCGGTAAAACGGAACTCGGAAAGAAACTCGAAAAGTCGGGAAGGAATGTAATATTCCTGAACGATTTCATAAAAGAGAACGGTTTGCTCGATGAATACGATGAAGATCGTGATTCGTACGACGTGGATACGGATATGTTGAACGGAGATCTGAAAGAATATCGAGATACCGGCACATTGTATTACGTGGAAGGACACCTTTCACATTTCTTGGAATCATCAAAGATAATCGTTCTTAGGTGTTCCCCGAAGGTTTTGTCAAAACGTTTGGAAAAAAGAAACTATTCCGAAAGAAAAATCAAAGAAAACGTTCAGGCGGAGATACTTGACGTAATACTTTGCGAATCCGTTTCATCAAACATACCCGTTTATGAACTAGACAGTACATCACAGACCGTTGACGAATTGATTAAATCAATAATCGATATTGAGAATAATCAAGGGGAATACAAACCCGGAAAGGTTGATTGGACAGGGGAAATGGAAGAATGGTTCTAGACGCACAAAGGGACAAAGCAGAATTCGCACTGACGCCGGTTGCAAAGAAACTGATTAACGTCAATCCTAACTATATTTCGTGGGCAGCATTGATACTGGCACTTATTGCCGGTATTGTATTGTATCAAAGTTTCAACAATGTCTGGTTATTGATTCCCGGTGCAATTTTAGTGATAGTATCCGGTTATCTCGATGCGTTGGACGGTAAAGTTGCCAAGCTTGCGGGAAAAGCCTCTAAAAAAGGCGACTATCTAGATCACGTTTTTGACAGATATGCAGACGTCCTCATGATCGGAGGAGTTGCGGTAAGCGGATGGTGCAATCCTTATCTGGGTATGTTGGCATTGGTCGGTGTGCTGTTAACGTCATATATGGGAACACAGGCACAGGCCGTTGGTGCGCCGCGTTTATACGCGGGGTTACTGGGTCGTGCGGACCGTGTAGTACTGATGACATTATTTCCGTTGATTCAGTTCATAATGATTTTCTTCACGGATTACGGTGTTCTGGCAATAGGCGGATTCACTCTGTCCTGGTTGGAGATAATGATACTTTACTTTGCAATCATCGGTAATGCCACGGCAATACAGAGGGCAATCGTGACATGGAATGCAATGACAAAAGAAGAAAAGGAGTAATCACTCCTTTTTATCATCCTTTTTCCACCCTGTGCCGGATTTGATTCTGTAGTACGTCAAAGGATGATTCATCTTTTCACTTTTGCAGAGATTGTCTTCGTTGTAACATATACCGTGGGTCTTCATCGTGGAACATTCGGGCGGGGTGTATCCGTCGGTGCCGGTCAGTTCGCCGGTAATGTGTTTTACTTGGTACGCGGACTTCGATTCGTCGAAGTCCGGAGACTCTGAAAACAGTGTTAGAATCTGCAATGAATCCATGCCGAGAGCGTGAAGGAAAGAGACTAACGCAAATCTTGCGCTATGGGACAGATTGATGCCGTTGTGTGCCTGTGCCAGTATCGCTTTCATGCATGGAGGCATATGATCCAATTCAATCGGGCCTCCTCCGGTGGGGCTGTATTTGCTTTTATGTTCGTTCAAAGCGTTCGTTACTCTCTCTACGTCGTCTCTGAGATAAGGCATGAAAGACTCAGGCAAGGTGAGGGGAAGTTCGGACTCTATTCTGTCCTGCAACGCATTTTGCAAAACACGGTCGAATTTTTTAGGAGTCA
>CAZPQO010000154.1:0-2420 GCA_964588745.1 uncultured Methanomassiliicoccales archaeon
GGTTTCGGTATGTTTGCGTACAATCTTCTCCTTCTGCGAGACATTTCATCATTTTCCCGCCAAACAGAAACCGCCGATGACCGCAAACTTAAAGGATTCGAAACCAATCAAGAACACGTGGATTCAAAAGTGGCGTGCAGAGACGGGCGGAAGTGAAGGCTTCCGCTGATTGCTGACCCTGTTCTTCCGCGTTCTTTGGCCGGGGCCGTGTGTTTTTTCGGACGCGGATCATGTTTCCGATACCGGCAGGTATCGCGCACCGAATTTCCGTGCTGTTGGGATTGCGGTTTTTGTATAAATATATATTCAACGGCTATGCCGTTGAATTATAATTTATACAACTTTAAATACTTCCTCGCCGTTTTCAGAAACACAGAGGCCGTTCCGGATTTCCGCACACAGAAGGAATGGGCAAAATGGATTGCAGCGACGACGAAGACGGATACACCTACGAGGGGATTCCCGCAACCGTCGCCATGGGAATGGCGATGACGGAATCCACGGGCATCAGAAAACTTATCGACGAAACCTGTGCGGACGGAGTTCTGAGAAAACTCAGCATCGGAATGGGAATCAAAGCGATAATCGGAACGATGTTCGAGGCAACCAGAAGGTCTCCTCTGTATCTGGTGAACGAGACGTACAACACCTGTCCGACGGACAAAGTCTTCGGACAGGACGTGGTCTCCCAGTCTTTGAGCGATACGTCTTTGGGAAAATGTCTCGATTCCGTTTTCAAAACCGATATGCGGACGCTTCTTTGGAAATGCACGGAAACGATGTGCGATTCCTACGATCTGAATTCAAACATCATGTCAATGGATGCCACCGACTATTCCCTTTACGGAATGGGGTACGACCGTGTTGAAAACGGGACATCGTTAAAAGGAACCAAACCCGCCTACGGAGGGAATTCCAAAACGAAAAGAAACGATCTCGTTCAGAAGAACGTTCACGCCGTCACCAACGGAAAAGGAGTGCTGAGAACAGCGAAAGCGTTCGGAGGAAACGTTTCTGACATGACCATGAACAACGATACCATCGAATTCCTCGTCGATAAAGTCAATCCGGAGAAGGTAATCGTAAGCGCCGACTGCAAGCTTGCCAACAGCGTAACGATAGACAGGCTTCTGGAACTGAATTGGGGATTTGTGACGAAAGCACCGTCGAATTTCAACGATCTCGTGAAGGACCGCATCGTTCATTCCGCATCCTCGGGGACGATGGACGAGTCCAGGAAAAACAAGGGAAGGTTTCTGTACGATACCGAATCGGAATACGGAAAAGAGAAACTTCGGTTCATAGGATACCGACTTCCCGGAAGTATAGAGAAGTCAACGGAATATCTGACCGTCGGGGGATTCGAACAGGCGTCGAAGAAAATCCTGAACTTCAAAAGCAGGAAGTTCTTCTGCGAAAACGATGCGAGAAAGGAATTCGAAGACCTGACGAAGGAATACTGCGGAGCGTATTCCGCCGACGTTGAGTTTGTCGAAGACGAACGTCTCGTGAAGAAGGATCCCGAAGGGCCCCATTGGAGATGCCGCGCAACCAACGTAACCGTCAACGAAAACGGGATAGAGAAAGCGGCGGAAAGATTCTCGGTACAGGTATTGGCGACGAATCTCAAATTCGCCATCGAGGATAACAAGGATTTACGCAAAGGAACCGCCGCCGATACGGCGGCGGATCTTTATCTGGGGCAGTATCACACCGAAAAGAACTTCAGGATAATGAAGTCCGGTATGGGTGTGAATCACGTCTATCTTCACGCCCGGAGCAGACAGGACGCCTTGGTCTTCGCGGTATCGTTGGCGACAGCGATGACGAACGTCATCGATTCCGTGATGCAAAGAAACGGGGACGGACGCCGAACCCACCGTCTCATCTACCGGTTCAAAACCGGCATGGTGATATACGACCGGGAATCGGACAAAATGCGGTTCAAGGGACCTCCCGGAAGAAGAGAAGAATTCTACGAACTTCTGGATGTTCTGAACATAGAGCGAAAATTCCTTCTGGGTTTCTGAAAGGCACACAATCCTGCGTAAACAGGGATGTGTTTCAGCGTTAGCCTTCTTCGAAGTCGGTCATGTTAAGCCACTTCTGAATTTACGCTATAGCCGTTCCACTTCTTATTCCGGGGATTTCGATCGAAGTCACGGAATAGGGGGAATCTGCGTATTTCTCTCCCTGCTTTGAAACCTGAGCCTGACAGAAGATATCGAAGTCATTTAAACTCGAGCTATACTCAAAAATCCGTGTTATTGAGAGCAGACGGCCCTTTCAAGTTGAAACGATAAGACATTCCTAAGCTAATTATGATATAATTCTATACGGCGTTATGATTTTTTCATGCATATTTCGTTATAATATGCGTGAGCTAGTTGATTTGTGGCAATATAATTACCAGATTTCAT
>CAZPQO010000155.1:0-2397 GCA_964588745.1 uncultured Methanomassiliicoccales archaeon
CTTTGCTTACCCTCCCCGTCAAGAGAACAACCATAGTCAGCGGTAAAATTCTTGCTTCCGCCCTCATGGGATTGGTTTACGGCGGAGTGTACATGATTGGGATGTATGCTTACATCGGAAGCATGACCGCTGGAATGGGAGGCGATCTTTCGGAAATGGGAATGGTGATGGGTCCCGCGGAATGGGCGGTTACGATGTTGGTTATGTTTACCTCCATAATGTGCGCACTTGGGCTGTGTATGATATTGGGGGCTTTTGTCAAGAGCTACAAAGGCGCTCAGACTATGACTCTGCCCATATCGGTTCTTGCGATGATACCCATGTTCATCTTCCTTCTTTCGGACTGGAGTGCGTTGGGCCCCGCCATGCAGGCAATAATGTTCGCGATACCTTTCTCCCATCCTATGATGGTCATGCAGAATCTTATGTTCGGAGAGTTCTGGCTGGTTCTTGCGGGTTTGGTTTACAACCTGATTTTCGCCGCGGCCACCATTCTGATTACGGTGCGGCTGTACAATTCGGATATCCTGCTTGTGGGTTTGGGATCCACGAAGGCAGGCAGATTCTTGGCAAAGTTCAAAAAGACAGACTGAGCATGAGGGCCTATGGGAAAGTTCAAAGAAGTGGCGGATGCGCTGCAAAAAGGCAAGAAAGCAATATTGGTGCACAACAACGCGGACGTCGATGCGATGGGGTCCGCATACGCCCTGTACGAATCTTTCCCTGACTGCACGATATGTGCCTGCGGCGGAACGGATTATGTCGCCAACACCTTCATAGAAAACATCGGAATCGAATATGCCGAAACCTACGACTCCGAAGATTACGATCTGACCGTTGTCGTGGACACCTCGTCACCCGAACTTTTGGATGTCGAAGTTCCCGAGGGAAGCATTGTGATAGACCACCACATCCCCACGGGAAAGTGGGAGAACGTCAGATTTTTCTGCGACTGCGAAAGTGTGTCCTGCTGCGAAGTGATTGCCGAGATAATACGGGAAGCGGATCTCCCTGTGAGCAGAAAGGCGGGTTTGGCCCTTCTGGGCGGGATTCTGACCGACAGCGGCCATTTTCAATTCGCGAAAACGGCCACATTGAGAAATTTTGCAAAAATCATGGAAGAGAGCGGTGTGGCGATGGACGAATCCATGTCCGTCATATCCGCCGAAGTCCGTATGTCTGAACGGGTCGCGGTTATGAAAACCATGGGGCGCGTGAAGTTCGAAAGGGTATCCGACATGATTGTGGCTTCGGCCATCGGGAACAGTTTTGAAGCCTCTGCCTGCAGAGCGATAATGATTGCGGGAGCCGATGTCGTGTTCGTGGGGACTCAACGGGACGAAAAATTCAGAATCAGCTCCAGAGCGACTCAGGAAATCGTAAGAAAAGGGATTAATCTGGGAGATATTCTGAAGAGCATAGGCACCGATACCGATTGTGACGGCGGAGGGCATTTGGGCGCCGCAGGACTGTCCGGAGTCGGCGATGTGGAAGCTTTGCTGGGAATGTGCGTATCCCAGGCCATGGACGTGTTCCGCGGCATCAGGGACAAAATGCAGGAATCAGAGTCTTCCTAATCCTTTCAGCACTTCCTTGAGGGCTTCGTAGTTGTCCGGTTCCTTTTCGAACTTTTCTCCGACGGGCCTGAGAATTTCCGATACTGCATCGGCGACGCCGTTCTTAAGGTCCAACGGGAATAATTTTTCATCGAAGTATGCCTCGGTGAGTTCTCCGTAATCCGCGTAGGATACGGGACCTCCGAATTTCTCGGGACGGTCTATTTCGAACTTTCCGAGTCTCGGGAAAATTATGTGGCGGCAAAGCATCAGCACGGGATTGGTGTCTTCCGACTCCCGGTCCGTGGGGCAGAATGCCTTCTTCATTTTCTTTTTGATTTCATCGGGGGTATCGTGAATGGAGATATTCCTTTCGGGTTTGCTCTTGGACATTTTGGATTCTACGGGATCCATTCTGTTCCCTCCGGCAAGACCGGGTATCAGCGGAGTGTGCAACGCAACGGGTTTTCTCCATCCCAGTTTGTCAGCGGCATCCCTTGCGAGCATGTGCGCCCTTCTCTGGTCCATCCCCGCGTAAGCCAAATCCACGTCCATGCAGAATATGTCGGTGGCCTGGAGTATGGGATAGAATATCTTCGAAGTGTCTACTTCCGCATCATCTTCGGTACGGCCCATGATCGTCATGGCTCTTTTGACTCTGTTCAGCGAGGTCACTTTTGCGACTTTGATCACTTTTTCCCAGTATCCGACATCACTCACCAATTCGCTGGCGTAAATATATTCGACTTTGTCTTCGGGCACGCCGAGAGCGGTGAAACAGTCTTCCATGTATTTGGCGCAGGTTCTTATGTTTTCCAGATCTCCGCCGAGTTTGTCATTG
>CAZPQO010000156.1:0-2361 GCA_964588745.1 uncultured Methanomassiliicoccales archaeon
GTATTGCTGATGAAAGACGCCGGGCACAGAGCGGCCGTTGAAGCCGCATTGAATTTTGAAACCATTGACAGAACGCCTGTGAACAACTTCGCCGTGGTCACGGCGGCGCACAGCGCGGGATACACGGTAACACAGGCGAGAGAAGATCCTCTGCTTTCCGCAAGGGTATCCGTCGATTACGCCATGAAAACCAAATCCGACTTTGTGAAACCCGTTCTGGATTCCCAGATACCTTTCACGGATATGGGCGGAGAAGTTCGGTATCCCGAAGACGATTACGGAATGGTTCCCGAACCTTTGGTCAACAGCCCCGACGAATTGGAAGAGTTGGCAATATTCGATCCGTTCAAAGCGTCGGAATGTCCCCGGTTCACAAAAGTCTTTGTTGAAAGTCTTGAAGAAACCGCAAGAATCATCCCCGAAGATCTCCACATATGCGGTCTTTCCTGGGGCCCTCTGACTATGGCAGGATATCTCATGGGCGCCGAAAACATGATGTTCAATGTTTTGACCGATCCCGATTATGTAAAGAACGCCGTGAACAAAGTCACCGACCTGATCACCGGAATGGAACAGAGAATGATCGAAGCGGGAGCCACCGTACTTTGGATGGCCGACCCCACTTCTTCGGAAGATTTGATTTCCAAAGATATGTTCATGGAATATTCCGCAAACGCAATAAAAGACATCATAAAAGACGTGAAAGCGTACAGAGACGTTCCCGCGTTCATCCACATCTGCGGAAACACCCTGAACACCATGTCCACCCTCAAAGCCATCGGAACCGATTGTTTCAGTTTCGACCATGCCGTGGATCCCGCCGCCGCAAGAAAGAGCGCGGGGGATATGGCAATCATGGGAAATGTGGATCCGGTCAAGATAATGATGATGTCCAACCCGGAAGAGGTTAAGAAAGAATCTTACAGAGTGATTGAAGCCGCAGGCATGGACGGGGGTCTGATACTCGCACCGGGATGCGAGATGCCTTTGACCACTCCCGATGCCAACGCAATAATGATGGGTGAAGCGGGACGCACATACTGGCTGAGATAAACAATAATAAAAATACGGAGGCCTCCGAACCGTTTTCAAATTCGGAGGAAGCGACGAGCGGAATTACCGCTTCGCCGCAGTGAAATTGTTTATTTTGACCAAGCTCAGCCGAGCATTTTCTTCATGTCTTCGTCCACATCTCCCACAGGAGAGATGTTGAAGTTCTCAACAAGATAGTTGAGGACATTGGGCGAAACGAAGGCGGGAAGTGTGGGGCCGAGATACATGTTCTGTATACCGAGGTGGAGCAACGTAAGCAACACCGCCACAGCTTTCTGCTCATACCAGGAAAGCACGATGGACAGAGGAAGTTCGTTGACGGTGCAACCGAATGCCTCAGCAAGGGCCAAAGCCACAACAACCGCTCCGTAAGCGTCGTTGCATTGACCCACGTCAAGGATTCTGGGTATTCCGCCGATGTCTCCGATGTCCAAGTCGTTGAACCTGTACTTTCCGCAGGCAAGGGTCAGTATGAGAGTGTCCTTCGGAGCCTTTTTGACGAAGTCGGTAAAGTAATTCCTTCCTGCCTTAGCACCGTCACAGCCTCCGACAAGGAAGATGTGTTTGATCGCTCCTGCATTCACCGCTTCAATCACTTTATCGGCAACCGAAAGAATGGTGCCGGAAGAATATCCCGTGGTAACGGTCTTTCCGCCGTTGATACCGGTCATCTGAACATCTTCGGAATATCCTCCGAGCTCAAGTGCCATCTCGATTACGGGGGTGAAGTCTTTGTCTTCCCCGATGTGTACCGTGTCGGGATATGCGACAGGACCGGTGGTGAATATTCTGTCGGAATAGCTGTCCCTGGGCTTCATCAGACAGTTGGTGGTGTACAGTATGGGCGCGGGAACGTTGTCGAACTCATTCTGCTGGTTCTGCCACGCAGTACCGAAGTGTCCCTTGAAGTTGCCGTACTTCCTGAGCTCGGGATATCCGTGAGCCGGAAGCATTTCGCCGTGTGTATAAACATCAACGCCTTTTCCTTCGGTCTGTTCCAAAAGAATCTTGAGGTCCAACAAATCGTGACCGGTGACCACTATGAAGGGACCTTTTTCGATTTTCATGGACACTGTGTTGGGTTCGGGTACGCCGTAGGTCTCCGTGTTGGCCTGATCGAGAATCTTCATACATTTGAGATTGGCTTCGCCGGCTCCGAGAACCACGGGGAGAAGTCCTTCCATTCCCATGTCGGAACCTATTGCCTTCAAAGCTTCATACATGAAATCATAGACTTCGGGGTCTTCGTATCCCAGAGCTTTTGCGTGATATGCGTAAGCGGCAATGCCCTTGAGACCGAAAAGTATC
>CAZPQO010000157.1:0-2357 GCA_964588745.1 uncultured Methanomassiliicoccales archaeon
ATGTCGGAAAAGAGCAAATCCACTATGTCGCTGTATTTTTTCTTTGATTCCTCTGCGACGGATTCTGAAATCATTTCTCGGAAACGATTGATTTCAATCAGTTTGCGGCTGACTGCGGAACGCAGGGTTTCGATTTCTTCTTCCCCGTAGTATTCTTCATCTTCCATCATGATCTTTCACCTTTCTGTTATTGATGCGATGACGGAAGGGATCAACTCTCCTTCTCAACGGTGCGGACCGGAGTATCGCAGAAAGGACATGCTTTCAGCATAACGTCACGACCGTCTTCGTCCATGGCCCCTATGGCCGGTCCTTTGTACGAATCGATGAAGAATATGTCTCCCGTGATAATCAAATCAAGCATATCTTTGCAACAGGCCGCCTCGATTCCGGATTCCGAAACTTCCAGATCGAGAAGGGGTCTGGATCTGAGCAGAGCATGCCTTTCTTCCGTGTAAGCCCCCACAACCCTGGAATAATCTTCTTCGGCACCGGGATATCCTAGACTGGCGGCTATTCCGTAAAGTCTCATTGAATTGACGATGTCCTTCTCCACGCCCTTTCCGTTTTCGTACATAAGTGCAAGGTAATACACCGAACGGGGATCGAGACGGTCAATGGGACCTCTCAGCAAATCATAGGCTTCAGATTCGTGTTTTCCTTCTACGGAGCCGGAAGCGATCAGAATTCCCAGTTCTCTTTTGGATGGAAGGTGTCCCGCTTCCGAAGCTTTTCTGAGCCATTTTTCAGCTTCAACGAGATTTCGGGGGACGGCTTCGCCCAGAATGTAAATCAAAGCGAGTTGGTGTTGCGCTTTCAGATCGCCGTCTTCGGCGGCGGTTAAAAAACCGTTGATTGTCATACCCGGGGGATTGTATGTGTTCTTTATAATTCCATTCCGTTTCTTCACAGAGGCAATCCGGTCAGAGTGGTTTCGGCCAACTTTTTCCATTTGGCGGCTTCTTCTTTGTTCTTTTCCGTGCCGTATCCCCTTTCATAACATTCGGAAACGGTTTTTATGGATTCCGGATATCCCTGCAAAGCGGCGTTCATGAAATAATCAAATGCTTTTTTCGGATCTTCGTTCACAATGATTCCTTCGGAATATATTGAACCGAGTCGGTGCATTGCGAACACGTCGTTCATTTCATAAGACTTTCCGTACCATTCCAACGCCTTGTTCACGTCAACGGGAGTGCCGATGCCGAATTCGTGACATACCGCCAATCGGAACATGGCGTTCATGTTTCCCGCTTCGGCGGCTATCCTGTATAGTCTGAAAGCTTTGTTTTCGTCTTTCGGAACGCCCAATCCTTCTTCGTACAAATGGGCCAGACTGTTTCTGGCTTCCTGAAATCCTGCGTTTGCGGCCTGTCTGAACAGAGATATGGCTTTTTCATAATCCTGTTCGACGCTGATTCCGTCCATGTATGCGGTTCCGAGATAGAGTTTGGCTTCCCCGCATCCCGCCTTAGACGCTTTTTCTGAATATTCGACGGATTTCTCAATGTCCATATCGGCGTAATTGCCGGCAAAGAACATCTTGACGAGAAACAGCATGGCTTCCGGGTGGTTTTCTTCCGCCGCTTTCTCAAGAAACGCATAACCTTTATTTTCGTCCACAGGAGCGTCTATACCGAGAACAAGAGACATTCCGTAGGCATACATCCCGTCAATGTTTCCGGATTCCGCCAAGGATCTGACTTCTTCCAGATTCATCTCCACCGTGCCTTCCGGTGTTTCGAAAACAAAGGTTTTTCCGTCTTCGTTCATGTTTCGTTCCGTAGCTGTTGTTTTTACTTGAAATTTATTGTTCGGTGATATGATTTCATCATCGAATCGTCAAATATCCGATTTTTTATTTACGCAAATTTTGTTTGCTTGTGCTTTTATTTAAATATAAAAAGCAATCGACGTGTCAATGGTATTTTTGTTCGGTTGAATCGAGGTGATACATTGAAGAAACACAGACTGGCAGTTGTCGCCGTTTCGGTGATTGCGTCAATGATGCTTGTCATTCCTTTTTCTTTTGCTCTTATGCCGTCCACCGTAACAACCGATGGCAACCAAATCAGCGTTTATGAAGATTCTACCGGCGGAATGATCGTCGGCTCAGGCTATACTCCCCGCATTGTGCCGGTTTTGCACGGAGATCATCTGGCATTCAGTATCAGGCATAAGGACAGCGATCATGTTGTCAAATACGGAAAATCTGAGGCCAAGACATTCTATCTGACGATTCCGGCCAAGACGCCCTTTTGCATGTTTGTTGAAAACAAGGAAAAATTCTACCTTTTCGGATACTATGAAGCCGAGATATACATTAAGATTTTAGGCACTCCATATGAAGGCGGCTC
>CAZPQO010000158.1:0-2310 GCA_964588745.1 uncultured Methanomassiliicoccales archaeon
CGGGCGGCATTGGCCTTTTCTGTGATAATCAGTTTATTCATCGTGCCACTCACATCCAAGGCATTATTTAACAATTAGTGATATTTTTCAATCGTCGGAAAGGGAACATAATTAAGCCTGCGTTGGCTCAATATATGCACAGCCATGAATCCTAAAGAAGTTGCGGAAATACTCCGAAGACACAACGGTGTGATAAGGGTCGAGGTCCCCGACAGAGATTTTCTCTCTGCTGTAAAAGAAGACGATCTTTGCGTAGACACTTCCTTCGGAATGCCCATAGAAAACGAAGCGATGAAGGCATGCTTTTCCTGTGATTTCGTGCTGTGTGTTTATGTGGACACGTCTTTTGAACAGCCTGAAAACATAATAATGATGATGCAGGACTCCATGGGAAATGTATTCGGACACAGTGTTCCCGCTTCCCAGATTGAAAATTATCTCGGAAGGGAAGACGTCGTGTGGTTGTCTTACGATTTCGTACTGTATCCCAACGTGGATGCCGGCGAAGATATGTCCCTTGTGATGTTGCCTCAGGAATATCACGGTTTTTCCGAAGGGGACGGAATATCCGAAGCGCTGGTGTTTTACCCCGCGGTGACCACCGATTGTATCATCAAGGAAAAATACGGAGATCCCGGCGATTCGGGCGTGGCGACCATGCTTATGGGTATCAGATTGGAGTGAGTCAGTTCCTGGCGCCCAAATGGTGCATGTTTCCGGACTTGGGGGAAACCATGGTAAGTCTGCCTCTCAAAACTCCTTTTATCGAAGTTATTTCGGAAGCAAGATCTTTCAGATCTCCCAACTTTCCTTCGACGATCAGAATTTCCATACACCTGTCATGATCCAAATGGACATGGATGGTGGTGTTGATGTTCCCGATGTGATCGTGCTGAAGTTCGGTCAGCTTTTCTCCGACGCTGGAAATACTGTGGTCGTAAACCATCACGATTACGCCGGTCATGTACTCATCATCGTTTTTCCAATCGCTTTCGGCAAGTGAGTCACGGACAAGGTCTCTTATTGCCTCGGATCTGCTGACATACCCTTTCTTGGAAATGGAGGCATCAAACTCTTTCAAAAGCTCGGGTTCGAGTGAGACGCCTATACGTGTGACTCCATCCATAGGTATACATAACAATCATTTTAGTATTAAAACTGTCGGAGTTCTTGTGTGCTTAACGCATATTCCTAATCCGTGAAGAATTTAATTATCATCACTGATATCCTGATGTGGCAATGATGTCGGACACTGTTTTTTCGTTGTTATCCTCGGCCGTAAAAGACGCCGTCGCCGGGAAAGAAGTTGCGGTTTCGTTTTCCGGCGGAATAGACTCCGGTATCCTGGCCGCAATGTCTTTGGATTATGCCGTGAACGTAAGACTGTACACCGTGGGCACAGATAATTCCCATGACGTTCTGAAAGCCCGGGAATCCGTTCTTATGCTCAATGCGGAACATGAACACATACCCCTCACCGAAGAAAACATCGAAGATCTGCTGAAAGAAATGATCCGCATATCGGGAACAACGGATCCGTTGACGCTGTCCTTTGAAGTTCCCACATTTTCCGTGACCCGTCACTGCAAAGAATATCACATTGTGGGAGGGGTGGGGGCCGACGAACTTTTCGGAGGTTATCACAAGTACATCGGCATGTCTCACGGCGCATTCGGGGAAGCCCGGAAGAAAGACTTGGAAAAACTTCTGACTTCTGTATTGCCTCACGAAGACCGAGTGGGCGAATATTTCGGAAAAACTCTTCACCGCCCATATGCGGATAAAAATCTCATTGACTACGTGCTTTCCGTTCCTCCGGATGAAATTCTTCCGTCGGAAAACCGTCCCCGGAAGTCACTGCTCAGGGAAGTTGCGGTAAAGATGAATCTGGAATCTTTGGCGAACACGGAAAAGAAAGCGGCCCAATACGGTTCAGGCGCCATGAACCTCATCAGAAAAATCGCAAAAAAGGAAGGTTTGACCGCAAACGAATATTTATTGTCCCTTTCCTCCGACGGCACCGATAATATATCCATTGAATAATACCGCGGTGTGAACGAACTTGAAACGAAAGAAGATTTTCTCCGTTGGCTTTACGGACTCACATCCCGGGGCATCAAGCTGGGATTGGAAAACGTAACGGAACTTCTGGAGCGGATGGACAATCCTCAGAATTCTTTCAAAAGCGTACACGTGGGCGGAACCGACGGCAAAGGATCCGTCTGTGCGATAATATCTTCGATACTGAGAGAAAGCGGAGTTTCCACGGGATTGTTCACTTCTCCCCACATATCGGAATTCAACGAACGC
>CAZPQO010000159.1:0-2281 GCA_964588745.1 uncultured Methanomassiliicoccales archaeon
GGAAGATTTGGTTTTCTCGGAATCAAACCCTCCGAAAGAAACAAAGGAGACTCTGGACGGAAACATAATCAAAGCATTTGGAAAATCCTTATCCGTCAGGGAATTGGACACCGGTTCCTGCAATGCATGCGAGATCGAAGTCAACAACATGACCAATCCCTTCTACGATATGGGCAGATTCGGCATAAGCATCGTCGCGTCGCCCAGACACGCCGATCTGTTGCTTGTTACCGGTCCCATGTCGAGAAACATGAGAAGCGCCGCGCTGAACACTTACGATGCGGTCCCTTCTCCGAAAATCGTCGTGGCCATGGGAACCTGCGCAATATCCGGAGGAATATACGTAAAGGGGGATGTGTTCGGCACCGGCATCTCGGATACGATGAAAACCAACCTGTTCATTCCGGGTTGTCCGCCGTCGCCGGACAGAATATTATCGGCATTGCTGAAGGCTTTCGGATACAATCAGTGAACCACGGTCACGTTGCATTTTGCGTGGTCCACGACGTACTGAGACACGCTTCCCAACACGACTCTGTCAAGTATCGTTTTGTCAGATCTTCCGATAACGATCAAATTCGATTCAAATCTCGATGCGGCGGAGAGAATGTTCTCACCCACGGGACCCGGTTCTATTACGGTATGAACTTCGATTCCTTCGGCTTTGGCAATGTCTTCGGCTTCTTTCATATGAGCCTTGATATTCTCCATTTCCTCTTCGTTTTCCATAATCTTTTGAGAAGAAATCGAAGTGTAAATGTAGAGGGGTTTGCCCGACATCTTTGAGTATTCCATTGCGAAATCCAAAGCTCTGCGGGAAGCGGGTCCGCCGTTGTAAGCCAATAATACCGACATGGTTTATGAATCTGCTCCTATGAATATATAGACGCGTTCTTCGGTTATATCACATTTTTCATTCTTTGAAAGAGTTGAAACTTACCGTTTCTTCAATATATTTTCTGCTGCCGTGGGATTGGCTCGGTTCGGCGTCTTCGGCGGGATATCCCATCGGCAACAGTGCGACGGGAACGAGATTTTCCGGAAGATTGAATTCTTTGATGACGTCCTTCGGATCGAAGTATGCCACAAAGGTTGTTCCCAGGCCCGATTCCGTCGCCTGCAGCATCATGTGGGTGATTACGATGGTTGCATCCAAAACTCCGCCGTCGTTCCCGCTGAAAGGGTTCTTCCAGCTTTCTTCGGAATCGTAGCATACGATCATGACAACGGGTGCGTCAAAGTGATACTTTGTGCACTTCTTGATTTTTGACAATGATTCCTTTTCGTTGAGAACGATGATCCTTTGAGGTTGTTTGTTCACGGCGGTCGGAGCTATCCTTCCGGCTTCCAGAACTTTGTTCAGAAGTTCCACGTCGACGGGTTTGTCAATAAATTTTCTGACGGAATACCGTTCCTTTGCCAAATCGATGAATTTCATGCTTATTTCAATCATTTGTCCGTTGATATAATCACCGATAAGACCAAACAGAGATCTCATCCGTAAACAATTTGCAGTTTGAGTTCTGCGTAAACCCAAAGTCCCACTCTTTTACCATTGATTTCAAACGTGACATCTTCGTTAAACGTCATGAAATTTACATTGTTTATATCACTAACGGGGTTCATGGTATATCCTGTGGCATTACCGGTGGAAAAATAATATTTTCCTTCCGAATTAGAAGTGCCTACATACTGTGTACCGATTAATTTTATGGTCATTTCGGCCTTATACAAACCCCAATTTTTGTTTTCCACATACAGGCAAAAAGGTACATTTGCAGGAATAGTCAGGGAGAATATTTTTGCATTGCCGCTACCACCCGGAACACAATTGGAATCGTTTTCCTCTATTTGGATGGAGTGAGCAAATTTACCTTCGTTGGTTGTTTCTATCACATAAGGTATGTACTCGCCCGGAACCACACTGACCCCTCCGTCCAAGGGTTCTTGAGACAGATACACCGTATTATCACCTATGGACAAAGAGGAAACCGCCGCCAAAGAAATAGGAATACTTAACATCATGAACACTACCGAAGCTGCAATGATAACAAACATAGTGTTCTTCTTCATCCGAAATCACCTTGAACTGTGCTTTCTTCGATATAATACCAGTATATAACTTTACAACACAACATACTGCGTCATTTAACTTAGAAAGCAGTCTATTCATATTAATATGAATTTTTGTTGCGAAATTACACATACGAACAAAGTCGACCAGTCTGTTTCGTGAGGACTTCTCGCGGCATTCCGGAACTAGAGGGCAGTCGAATTCACA
>CAZPQO010000160.1:0-2270 GCA_964588745.1 uncultured Methanomassiliicoccales archaeon
GTTAAACTGCGGCAGCAGTTTGAAATAATCTATCGTTTCGGGAAGCAAATATTCAGAGCCGAATATGGAGAGAAAGAATATCAAAACAGGCATAAACATCGTTAATATCACAGTCAATGAAACCGAGCCTCTTTTGAACATGATACTGAGACTATATGCTGTTGCCGCTATAGCAAATACACCGACCATGCATATCACATACGACCCGAGGAAATCTGACGGGAACGATATCAGTTCCAGACTCGGATCCGAAAAAATGGCAACGCCGTAAGCCAGACTGAATATTCCTACGGACAGAGTCAGTGATGCAAAAAATCTTCCGAAGTAGTATGCGGCCCTAGACACCGGTAACGGAAACAGCATGTATGCAGTTTTATTCCTGAACTCCGATGATGATATGCGTCCGGACAACATAGAGGGGATTATCGCCATCATTACAGGGAGCCCCATTAACAAACCTGCTATTGATTTGCCGCCAAGCGGAAATCCTGACACGTCATAGTACGCTAGCACAGGTATCAAAAATACAAGTATGAGGGACACGTAGATTGTTTTACTTTTGGAAAACTGTTTCATCTGTAAACCGAAGACGGTTGCCATCTGCCTCATCTGAGAGGGGAGACGGCGTTCTTTCTTATGTTCCGGCTCGGCTTCATCAACGACCGTTTTCACAGTGCATTCCTCGTATACAACGAACTCTTGGGGCTCGTCATCCTGTACATCATCATCCTGTACGTATTCAATCGATTCAATCAATATATCATCATCTGACGTCATCGACATCATCCTCCTCGGTGAGGCTCATGTACAGCGATTCCAAATCAGATCCTTTCTGAACCATGGACATAAATCCCAGACCGTGAGATCTGATAAGATCGACCACGTCTTCCCTGACGTCTCCGTCATTTGTGAAGCTGACTTTGAATCCGTATTCATCCAGTTTCTCAGCTTCGATAAAACCGTCAAGACCTCCGAGATTGCTTAGAAATTCCGGAGTCAGTGTGTTTCTGACATCCACTTCGAGAGTCAGACCGCCTTCCGTTTTTCTGAGAAGTTCCCTGACGTTGCCGCTCATGACCTTGGTGCCTCTCCTTATGACCGTGACCGATTTGCAAAGTTCGGACACTTCGTTCAACATATGCGTGGATACCAAAAGAGACCTGCCTCCTCCCCTGAGTCCTTTAAGAACTTCCCTGACTTCTATCATTCCCCTCGGATCCAATCCCGAAGTGGGTTCATCGAGAAGCAACAGATCCGGATCCGGTAAAAGAGCTTGGGCAATCGATACTCTCTGTTTCATCCCTTTGGAAAATTTTCCTATTTTTTCGTTTCTCCATTCCCACATCCTCACTTCTTCGAGGGTCTCGCGTATGCCGGCGGTAAGGTTGCGTCCGCTCATTCCCCGTACCTTTCCCACATATCTGAGCATTTCAGTGGGAGTAAAATTGGGATAAGCTTCCGGGGTTTCTATCACGCAACCAACTTTTTCCACGGCTTTTCGGTGATTTTTGTTGTCGATGCCATGAACCATTATGGTTCCGGAAGTGGGTTTTAACATTCCGGTTACTGTTTTCAATATCGTACTCTTACCTGCACCGTTAGGACCGAGAAGTCCCATAAACTCCCCTTCTTTGACGGTGATTGATACATCATGCACGGCAATGAAATTACCGAATGTTTTGGTAAGTGATATGACGTCAAGTGAATTTGCCATTTCCTTTCTCCTTTACATGGAATATGTTTGGACAGTGCCGGATTCGTTCCGCACCCTGAATCCCGTGTGTGGGATTATATCGTACCGGTGCGTACAGACAGTCATATCCATCCGCCCGATTCTATAATCGATTGCACATATTATACATTTATTGACGCAGACCTTAACAATTATTTTTCTACGGCTTCCGAAACCGCTTTTTCGCTAAAATACGGGATATTTACGACGTAAATGAATTCAATACGGAACACACTCTCCGATTGAAAATGTGCATTTCCGGAAACGACGAACGTCCGGTCTTCGGTATACGTATATCATGAAAAGATGGGGATAATCATATCGCGATGAGACGCGGCTCGCTTATCACTGAGAAGAATATTTCGGATAAAGGCCTAACGAATTCCGTTTCACTTGGTTACGACATTTGAAAATTCAATCACACGACGCCCGTGCGGAAATGCGTCATGCCACAATGGAATAGCGGGATAAGAGTGAAAGTGATGGTGGACTGGACGAGATTTGAACTCGCGACTTCTTGCTTGCAAAGCAAGCGATC
>CAZPQO010000161.1:0-2242 GCA_964588745.1 uncultured Methanomassiliicoccales archaeon
TGATGTCGGGGAGCAGAATGTCCACAATTTCGGGCTCGCGGAGCGGCAGCCTCGTGTCGAGGGCATCGCTCATAGTGGTGATCTCGCCGTTGAGGACCATCTGTCCCAGTCTTGTCTTCGGGATCCAATCAGCCATAATTATTCAGCCTCCATTTTCTCTTTGAGGCTGCTTACGGCCGCCTCTATTTTCTCGTCTATGTGATTGCCCATCAATCTCTCGTCGGAGGGTCTTACGTCTTCTCCGTGGGGGATTTCAAGGCCGGCGTCGCACATACCGGCAAGCGCCGCAAACAATACTCCTCCCTTCTTGGGGACTTGCATGCCTATGTCAAGCACCGCGTACTCGATTCCGGCGGCCAATGCTTTCTTGCCTGCAAGATATCCTGCAAGATAAGCCGCGGGAATTGTGGAGCAGGCGTATTCCCACCCCATCTTCTGAAGGTCGCGGGTACCGGCGGTTGCCAATATCTTATCGCCTTCCATGTCGAATCCGACAAACTGTATATTCACGTTCTTGTTGGAACGCCTGAGCACGGCTCTGACCTCATGACTCGCGAGGAGTCTGCGGCGGATGTAATAGTTCGTGCGCCCTTCCCTTCTTCTGCGGAAGGGTACTCTGTATCTGGGTCCTGTTGCCATCAGTTCTCCTCCTCCTTCAAATGTCCGGCGTTTATCATATGCTGCCTGAGGTTCCTGCGGGATCTGTACTGACCTCCCTTGGCCCTTCTGTAATACAGCCTGTAAGTCGCCGGGGTGATTTCGCCTTCGTCCCTGAGGGTCTTGAGTTCGTCACGGATCGGTCTGATGACGGAAATCCAGCGGGTCTTGTCGCGGACGCGGGCGTTCGCGGTACCGGACCTGCTTCCGGGACCTTTTCTCTTACCGGAGGCTTTCTGTGCGGCGTTGTGCCTGATTCTGCCTCTGGAAGTTCCCTTCTTGGCTTTCGCTTTGATCAGACCGGAATTGACGGCCATCCTGATGTCGGATCTGGTGATGCATTCCGCAACTTCCTCCATCCTGTCAGGGTCCATCCAAACACGGTTTTCACCGCATTTGAGGACGTCTGCGGCCATCCTTCTCTGATTGTTGAGATCGGTCATTATCACACCATCCTGTTGAGGATTCTGATACCGAGCTCGTCGGCTCTGTCCTCGATGGCTATTCTCTTTCTCGTTCCCACGGTGCCGCCGATGCGTATCGCCTGCACTTTGGGATCGATTTCTTCAAGACCGCTTTCGTTGTACACGAGAACTTCACGGAATCCGGAAGGGTGCAATTCCCTTACGGATGCGGGTCCGCGGAATCCCACGCTGACTGCCGGAGGGCGTCTTTTGAGACCTCTTCTCTGACTTGAGTGGGTTCCTCTGGGTTTCCTCCAGCTGATTCCGAGTTTGGAAAACCTGAACCAGTCCTGCCTCTTGAAGGCGGGTCTGCGTCCGCTGATAATCGCTCTTTTGGCAAGAGCATCCGTGGATTCTTCGTCGAGTTCGGGCTTGAGTTTGACCACGTAATCCGTGGCTTCTCCGGCCTCGGTGATGACGGGTTCGACAACCGCGTCCTCTCCGGCCTCTTCGAGGGCTCCCACTGTATCTTTCCATTTCTCGGCTGTTTTGGGTCCGACCCCGGAAACGTTCTTGATTATCTCTTTGAACTTGCCTTCGTCATTGAGTGCTTCCGCAAGCTCGGACATGGTCGTTATTCCCATTTCCCTGAGTTCTGCGGTGTTGCGCTCTTTGAAACCGGGAAGGTCACTGAATTTCTTCACGGTCATCTCATCTCACCTTGTGTGATTTGTGGACGATGTAAATACCGTCCTGGAATGTTCTCTCGTCGAATCCGAGCCTTTTGGTTGCCTTTTCGATGTTTGCCGCGGTCTGACCGCAGGCTTCGATGTCAATGCCTTCGACGGTTACGTCCGCGCCGCTGACTTTGACCTTGCATCCGCGGACGATGTCCGCGTAACGCTTCGCGTGGCCTCCCAAATAGTTGCTCACTTCGACTTTGTCGCCTACCACGGTGACCTTCATCGGGAAGTGAGAGTAAACTGTCTTGAGCCCGTATGTGTAACCTTCCGTCACGCCTCTGATCATGTTTCTCACATGGGCGGCAAAAGTCCCGTTCATTGCTTTTTCCCTCATTTTGGGGTATTCGCAACTGATGATGACTTCTCCGTCGGCGACGGCTATTTTCACGCGAGGGTGTGCGAAGTTTCTGCTCAATTCCCCCTTGGGTCCTTTGACCG
>CAZPQO010000162.1:0-2240 GCA_964588745.1 uncultured Methanomassiliicoccales archaeon
TTGGCTGATAAGATTATCAAGAATCCGAAGCAGATTATCATTGCTTGGATTATCATCATCTTATGCGCAGCCCCCTTGGCGTTGAACGCCGGCGACGTCCTCAAATACGATATGCAGGAAGTCGCGGTCGAAGAATCTGAATCCGTCGTCGGATTGAAGATAATTGGCGAAAAATTCTACGAATCTGAAATATCCATGGCGGACAGTCCGTTTCTTGTTCTGCAGACAAGCTCTTCATTCGACAAAGCAGAAAAAGGATTCCAGGAAATTGAGGAATTGCTGAATGAGGGACTGAGCAGTTTTGTTGATGAGGAAGGAAATGAAAAAGTCGCTTACCTGTATTATACGGGAATAATGTCGACGGATCCCGGAGATAACGGCGTCGACGGAGCTTTGGCGCTGATTACGGTTATTTACAATCCCGCCTTCAACGGAGTCCAGAACGACACTCCGGCGCTCAGGGAATACGTGTCCGGAGTACTTGCCGAATATGCGAAAACTACCGAAGCCATAAGCGTGACCGCTTACGTCACCGGCACCAACGCACTGAATTATGACGTGGAAGCCGGAGTCATGTCCGATTTGGAGAAAATCGACCCGGTCACCATTCTTCTGATTCTGGTGCTGATAGGATTGTTCTTCCGTTCCGTCATATCCGCAACAACGCCTCCGATTACCATCGGTTTCGCTTTCGGAATAACGCTTGCGCTGGTTTTCATAATCGGTCCTTTCATGGAGATTTTCTTCATCACTCAGATGCTGATTCTGGTAACCATGATGGGTGCCGGCTGCGATTACTGTATATTCATTCTTGCAAGGTATAAAGAAGAAAGACGGACAGGATCCGAACATGAAAAGGCTCTCAGGCATTCCATTGTTTGGGCCGGAGAGTCCATCGCGACTTCGGGAGCCACCGTCATCATCGGATTCGGTTCGATTTCCCTGTTCTCGGTTCCCATGGTAAGCACAATGGGAATCGTTCTTGCATTGGGTATCCTCATCGCGCTGGTTGCGGCCCTTACGCTGATTACTTCGTTGATTTCGATCTTCGGAGACAAAATGTTCTGGCCTTCCAACGCGGAGACGTACAAAGAAGGCAGCAAAGCGATGAAGGGACTGTACGGAAAGTTCGCCCGCTTCGGGGAACGTTATTTCCGCGGTTCCGCCAAGTTCACTCAGAAATATGCGGCTGTCGTCACTCTCGCGGCGGTGCTGGTCACCGTTCCCGCTCTGTACGTGGTAACAACCGCCGAAACGTCCTATGACTTCATGGGAACGCTGAGTACCGGGGAATCATACGACGGATTACAGGAAATTGAATATTACGTGGGCGGAGGATTCCTGCAACCCAATTATGTCCTTTTGGAGTTCGAAGATTCCATCGTTGATGTCACGTTGAATGAATATGGCGTGCCGACGATGAATTGGAACGACGATATCGTCGACGAGATAGAATTGTTGACAAATGCGATAAGTCCGGAGAATTTGGATAATATTTCTTCTGCCATAGGTATAGTAAAATGGGAAGATATGCTGGTGTCGGCCGAAGAGCAATTTGACCATATCATTGCTGATATGGGTGTCGGCGGTGCAATTCCTCCGGCATTCTACGAATTCATCAAAGGTCACGCAGTTGCCGGTCTCGCGTTGAAAAACATGCCTTCCGAATCCATGCCTTATGCAATGGCGGCATTGGAAGGAATGGGGCTCAGTCAGGACTTCTTGGAAGCTATGAATGTCGTGATGAACGGCGGATCCTTTATGGATCTCATGGGACCGATGGCCGATTATGCGGCGAGTCACCCCGATTATTCGCAGCAGCTTACTATGGATGCCATGGAAAATGGTACCAACGTCGACATAATGAATTTCTCCATCAACTATCTCGGCGGAATTCTGGGCGGTGAACAAACCGGAACCGGCCTTGCTCTGACTTATGTCAAACTGACCGCGATCACGACTTCTTCCGCCACATCGATAAGGTCCATGGACACTATTGGGGAAATCAACACAATCGTCGATGACTTCGCGGCTTCCCACACAAGCGTGGCAAACTTCTGGATTACGGGAATGCCCGCGGTGACCTACGATCTGTCCAACTCCGTCGGTGACGAATTCAAGTACATCGGAGTAGTGCTCGTCGTACTGATTCTGCTGTTGCTGTTCTTTGTCATGAAGTCTTACACGATACCCTTCCGTTCATTGATAACGATCGGAATGAGTGTGGTGTGGACCATTGC
>CAZPQO010000163.1:0-2219 GCA_964588745.1 uncultured Methanomassiliicoccales archaeon
GGATCTCTGAAAAACCGATAAGGGTTCACAGCCCGGTTTACGAACCGGACGTGGTAATCGTCCTTGACGGCACACTCATCGGCAAAGTCGATGTCGCCGCCGGAATAAAAGAGGACGGCATCATTCTCGCCAATTTTGACGGTACTTCCGATGAGCTTCAGAAAGCCATCGGCACCAAGGCGAAATGCTATACCGTGAACGCAACCAAAATCTCGATTGAAGAAATCGGAAGGCCCATGGCGAACACCGCAATGCTCGGTGCATTGGCCAAGGTAAAGCCCATTGTGGACTTCGATCTGATTTCTGAGCACGTTGTGTCGAAACTCGGAGACAGGCTCTCCGAGAAAGTGATTGACAGCAACCTCTCCGCTCTCAAGAGGGCTTTCGAGGAGGTGCAATGAAATGAGCAAACTGAATTTGAAAAATATGCCCATAGGCGCAAGAGTATGCAACCCCGGAAGTTCCGAAGCCATACTCACCGGGGACTGGAGATCTTACACTCCGGTGCTCGACCGTGAAAAATGCATTGACTGTCTGAACTGCTGGATGTACTGCCCCGACAACTCTGTCGACGTCAAGGACGGAAAGCTTATCGGATTCAAGATGTCCCACTGCAAAGGATGTGGGATATGCGCACAGGTCTGTCCCAAGGACGCCATCACTATGACGGAGGTATAAGAATGGCAAAGACACAACACAAAGACATCGCAATGAACGGTGACGGTGCAATCGCTTTCGCTTGGAAACAAATCGATCCCGATGTCTGCGCCGCGTACCCGATTACGCCTCAGACCATCATAGTGGAAGACTTCTCCAAATACGTCGCCGACGGAGACGTGAAAACCGAATATATCGCAGTGGAATCGGAACACAGCGCGCTTACAGTGTGCGCAGCATCCTGTTCCGCAGGCGCCAGAACCTTCACGGCAACGGCATCTCAGGGATTGGCGTATATGTGGGAAATGCTCCCCATTACATCGTCCATGAGAGTCCCCGTCGTTATGGCGGTGGCCAACAGAGCGATCAGCGGACCTATCAACATCCACAACGATCACGGAGATGCCATGGCGGCCCGTGACACCGGATGGATCCAGATCTTCGCCCACAACGTTCAGAGCGCTTACGACAACTCAATAATCGCTCCGAGGATTGCCGAACACCCCGATGTTCAGCTTCCGATTCTCACAAACCTTGACGGTTTCATCTTGACGCACGCCGTTGAAAGGATGACTCCCGTCGATACCGAGGACGTGAAGAAATTCGTCGGAGAATTCGAGCCCGTGTGCCCTCTGTTTGATTTCGAAAACCCGACCTGCCACGGAATGTTGGACGGACCGGATTATTATTATGCGCACAAATACCAGCAAACCGTCGCCCTCGAAAATGCTCTCGAAGTCGCCGAACAGGTATTCAAAGAGTTCAAGGAACTCACCGGAAGGGAATACAAGCTGGTTGACGAGTACAGGTGCGACGATGCCGATTATATCGCAATCATTCTCGGATCTTCGTACGGTACCATGCAGGAAACCGTGGACCAGATGAGGGATGCTGGCATAAAGGTCGGTGTCGCCATGACCCACGTTTACAGACCCTGGCCGGAGAAGGAACTGGCCAGAATCATGAAGGGCAAGAAAGCCGTCGCGGTGTTCGACAAGCATCTGAGCATCGGCGCTTACGGACCTTTGTATCCCGAAGTAGTCGCTGCGGCCATCGATTTGGACGAAATACCGAAGATGTACAATTTCATCTACGGTATCGGAGGATCCGACGTAGGTGTCGATTCCCTCAAAGAAGCCATGGAAAAGGTGGTTGACGGTTCTGCGGAAAAACTGAATTATGTGGGGTTGAAAATATGAGCACACTGAAGGAACTTAGCGAATTGCCGGTCAAGCTGACCAGCGGTCACAGGCTCTGCGCGGGATGCGCCGAACCCATACTTGCAAAACAGATTCTCCTGGGAACGGAGAGACCTTTGGTCGTTTCTCTCTCCACGGGATGTTTCGAGGTATCCACGACAGTGTATCCTTACACCTCGTGGAATGTGCCCATGATACACACGGCCTTCGGTAACGGAGCCGCAACCTGCGCCGGTGTCGAGACTGCGTACAAATCTCTCAAAAGACAGGGTAAAGTCAAAGAAGATGTGAACTTCGTTAACTTCGCCGGAGACGGAGCAACATACGATATCGGTCTCCAGGCACTTTCCGGTGCGATGGAGA
>CAZPQO010000164.1:0-2191 GCA_964588745.1 uncultured Methanomassiliicoccales archaeon
GGTTCCATTCTTCGACTGCTTTTTTACAGTCTGCGAGTATTTTGTCGCTCATATTGTTTTATGCCTCCTTTTTGATTGTGCGAGTACAATTTCCCCCTTGGGGGCGCACAAACACCGGTCTTTTACACCGGCTTAGCGTTATCCGCTATGTACGCACTGAACACCTCTATGTCAATATTTAATACTAACCACCATTTTTCAAAACCGCAAATAAGTCATATATATAATTATACCATGGTTGGATGTTACTCCCATCAAAAAGACGGATTTTATCGGAATATTATGAAAGGTTGTATCCATGCATATATAAGGATTACTCATTGTAATCATCCTATGTTTTTTTCTTGATTGTTCTGAAATACTCAGGTTTCCTCAAACTGCCAATGACTGAAATGCAATCAACGGACACATCGGATCGGACATCGGAATCAAACAAAAATAAAAATCCGGCGAATTTGTTTCTTTCCGGGTTTACGTAGTTCGTATTAAGTATTGATAATAAAAAGAAGAGTAAAAGGTTTAAGTCGGCAATGTCAGCAGATCACTGCGGTGCTTCGTTCTTGACAAAGTCCGTTTCGTCGTCGGCTATGATTGGCATTTCGCCGCGTGTGAATCTGACCACCAATCCGGCAAGCAAACCGGTACCGACGGCCAAAATCGCGGTCATGACTGCGAAGAACACGTTGTCAACAGACAGCGTTATCACACAGACTGCCAAGGCTCCCAACCATCCGGACATACCGTGCAGGTTGTGAACGCCCATCATATCCAAGTTGCCCATCGCCTTGCTGAGCACAGGCTGCAAGTAGTAGAAACACAGCGTGGTGAGTACACCCGCGAGTATACCAAGAAGCAATGCACCCCAAGGTCCGAGTATAATCAACGGACTTCCTATGGCGACAGGACCTGCAAGCAAAGCATAAGCGTAGATCAGGGGGTTGACTTTCTTTTCCATGACAAGACATACGAAATATGCACTTATCATCGAACCGAGACCCGCCATGTAACAGGTGATCATACCCCATGTGGTTTCTTCAGCGGGCAGGAATCCCGTAACGAACGAGGGCCACAGCATCCAGAGCAGCAGACTGCCCAACCATACGAAGGTGACGCTGTGCGTCGTCGAATACATCGGTTCGTCGAAAGATCTCTTGTCCCTCAACGCAATTGCAATACCGATACCGAAGTAGGCCGCAACCATGTGAACCAGCATCGATCCGCCGGTGTCCAAGGCTTCCAATCCAAAGAACGATGTTCCGAGGAACCATTCAATAAGCACGTATGCAGGGGCAAACATCAATCCCACAAGGAGATATTGCCACATTTTGCACAATCCCAGGAACACACCTATGCCTATCACAATCGTAATTGAACAGACAACTGCTCCGAGCATGATGTCCTGGCCCCAGAAGAATGCGTCTCCTGTGAGTTCAGGCATGATGAACTGGTGCACAAACAAGTATCCGAGGAAGCTTCCCGCAGTGGACAAAACCACACCGAGGGCCACACCCCACTCGAACTTCTTGATGAACATCATCAAGAATGCAACCATGAACAGCATGAACCATACGTCTAAGTTCTTATGGTACTTCAGTACCTCAAGTTCTACGTCGCCGTGAGAGACCAGGAAGTCACCCATACCGACGACGGAGAGATCCCAATCAACAAGGATCAGCCCTCCCGCAATCGCCGCCGCTATAATCACGACTAATATCCAGATAATCTGGTTTTTTTCCAATTTCATATCAATTTCGCTCCCGTTTTAATCGGTAGGCCGTCCGTGATTCTTTTCATCGGACGATACCCGATTTCTTTTCCTCCTTTCTCTCGGACATATGTCCGAGGGAGATTCCGCCGAACATCGGTAAACCCATTTGTTTCCGATGTTCCCCCGCAAGCGGGAAATTCCGACGGATCGGAACGGCGGCAAAGATTACCTCAGACGCGGGTAGGACGTACGAAGACATCCCGAGGTATACGGGAATTGTGACGGACATGTCCGTCTGTCTTTCAGCTTCGGGAATGCCGATTGCTTCTGACCCTTTCAAAATCATAAGTTTTCCGCATCCCCCGTCCATTTTATTTTCCTCCTTTTGCCCAGATGCCGCGCCATCTCGGGTTATAAGAAAAACGAACTGGAATCTATTTAAAGAGAATGTATGAAAAGAGGGATTCGGCGTGTCCTAAGACG
>CAZPQO010000165.1:0-2173 GCA_964588745.1 uncultured Methanomassiliicoccales archaeon
GCTTTAGATCCCGCGTCCATGAAAGACTGGGCGATGCCCGTGGCGGTCCCGCCGGTACCCACGCCGGCGAAAACATAATCCAAATCGGGAATGTCTCTCAGAATCTCTTTGCCGGTTCCGGTGCGGTGGGCGGCAGGGTTGAAAGGATTGGAAAACTGTCCCGGAACGAAAGCGTTTCTTTTTTTTGCAAGTTCTGCGGCCTTGTCGACCGCGCCTTGCATACCTCCGTCACCCGGAGTAAGCACAATCTCGGCACCGAAAGCTCTCATGTACGCCAAACGTTCCTCGGACATGGTATCGGGTATGACGATGACTGTTTTGTACCCCTTCGCCGCGGCGGCCATGCACAGGGCGATTCCGGTATTGCCCGAAGTCGGCTCGATTATGGTTCCGCCGGGTTTCAGCAAACCTTCGGCTTCCGCATCCGCTATCATCGAGACGGCGGCACGGTCTTTGATTGAGCCGCCGGGATTGGCTTTTTCGATTTTCACATAGACACTGCGGGAAATTTTTCCCAATCTGACTATGGGAGTGTCCCCTATACATTCCAGAATGTTATCGTACACTGCCATATTCTTACGGAATATGTATCCCAACACTTAATTGTTATCAGTATTCTATACCGCGTCTGGCACCGATTCCTTTATCGAAAGGATGCTTGACCATGGTCATCTCGGTAACCAAATCCGCGTATTCCACAATTGCGTCGGGAGCTCCGCGTCCGGTGAGAACGACTTCGGTGTTTTCTTTTCTGTCTTCCAGCACCTTGATCACCTCTTCCGGGGTAAGAAGGTTCCAGGACATGGCAACGTTGATTTCGTCGGCAATAATCAAATCATATTCGCCTGATTTCAAAACAGCCGATAAATAATCCAAGGCTTCTTTCGCAAGACGGATATCTTCTTCCCGGGTGACGTCGGAAACCATATGATCGATGCCCATGGACACAATGTCGAAACCGTCAAATCTTTTTGCGGCGATTTGTTCTCCGTACTCTTCGGAAGGTTTCAGAAACTGTACCATCAGTACCTTCAGGCCGCTTCCGGATGCTCTGAACGCCAATCCGAGGGATGCGGTGGTTTTCCCTTTGCCTATGCCGGTGTATACATGTACCAGACCCAATTTTTTTCTTATATTGTTCATTCCTGCCATAGTGTTGCATCGCATCATCTGAATTAAAATTTAATTATGGCAATCGTTCAAATAAAAGTTACAGCATGAGTGGGAATATGGCCAATATGACCAAGTCCGAAAGGCGGACTCTTCTCATTGCTTCGTGCACTGCATCCGCAGTCACCCCGATGACCGGGTCGATGATGAATCTGAGTCTTCCCGGTATTGGCCTCGCCTTCAGTGTGGGAGCCCACTCTCTGGCCTATATCAATACGATATTTTTGATATCGTCGGTCATATTCATGGTGCCTGTTTCAAGAATCGCCGATATGTTCGGCAGAAAGAAACTTTTCATGTTCGGACTTGCGATACATGTCATAGCATCAATCGGAGGTTATTTCTCCACGTCCTTTCCGATGTTGTTGGGTTTCAGGTTCATGATGGGACTGGGCACCGCAGGAATGGCTACCACGGCCATAACGATGCTTACGGATGCGTTCCCGGCACACGAAAGAGGGGGCGCAATAGGTCTGAACACTGCAAGTGTGTATCTCGGACTGTCGATAGGTCCCGTTTTGGGCGGTTTCATAAATGATTTGTTCAGCTGGAGGGAAGTTTTCCTTCTGACCGCTCCGTTGATAATGGTGGCGTTGATCGCAATCAGCAGAGTAAAGACCGATATAATAGACAACACGGGTCGGAAATTCGACATCTTCGGTACGATGATTTACGTTACCGCAGTCCTGCTCACAATGATAGGTCTGATCAATCTTCCCAATTGGGAATCGGTCCTGTCAATGGTAATCGGTCTGTTGTTTTTCGCTGTCTTCTTCAAGTATGAAAACCGTGTGAAGGATCCGGTTCTGAGTGTCTGGATATTTTCATACAAAGTATTCAAAAGATCGAGTTTGGCATCCTTTCTGATAAATACCGCGAATTTCTCGGTGTTGTTCTTCGTCTCATTGTATCTTCAGGAAATCGGCGCGCTTACGGCCGCACAGGCGGGTTTCGTCATACTGTCGCAACCCATTGTGCAAACTCTGTTCACCACGTACTTCGG
>CAZPQO010000166.1:0-2045 GCA_964588745.1 uncultured Methanomassiliicoccales archaeon
GAAATTCCTTCCCGGTATCGGAGGCCCCACGGTTCTGAGCATTTCGGGAAACAAAGACATTGTGGCGATACACGTTGTTGTCGCCGATTCCCGGCTTTATGACGCAATAAACGATCTGAGGAAAATCGGAGCCACAGGAATACTGACCCTGTCCATGGACCGGTTGGTGGAATGATGGTATCCAGAGACGTGATGAGAAGCACGGCCAGAGAGTTCAAGAAATATTACAATCCCAAAATCGGGAAAGAAATCAGATTGGACACCAACGTAAACGTGCTCGGCTCCAACCCCGCCGCAAAGAAATTCCTGTCGGAATGGGAGGGAGACATCAACGGATATCCCAACACTTATTCGGACGACCTCAGAAGCAATCTGGCCGAACTTTACGGATTGGAAAGAGAGAACTTCGTTGCCGGAAACGGTTCCGACGAAGTCATAGACGTTATATTCAAAACCTTCACTGAGTGGAAAGACAATTGTGCGGTTCCCGTGCCTTCTTACGTCCTTTACGATTATTTCGTGAAAATGAACGGCGGGAGCACCATAGAGGTTGACCTTACCGAAGATTTCCATCTCGACGTGGACGGTTTCATAAAAACCGACGCGAAAATAGCAATCATGCCTTCACCTAACAATCCCACCGGAAACGCGTTCCGCGAAAAAGATCTCGAAGAAATTCTCTCGGGATTCGACGGCATGGTGGTGGTTGACGAGGCTTACGGCGAATACTGCAAAACCTCAATGGTCAAGAGAGTCGACGAATTCGACAATCTCATAGTCCTGAGAACTTTCTCAAAGGCTTACGCCATGGCGGGGCTGAGAGTGGGTTACGCCGTATCGAACCTTGATGTGGCGGAAATGATGAACTGTGTCAAAATTCCGTATTCGGTCAACATGCTCAGCGAAGGTGCGGCAATAGCCGCGGTAAAGGACCAGGAATTCATCAGGAACAGCGTGACTCTGGTTGACGGACAGCGTCCGAAACTCGATGCGGGACTGAGGAAACTGGGTTTCAAGACATACCCTTCCGATTCCAATTTCATACTGGCGGAGGCGCCCATAAACCACGAAGTGCTGGTCACGGGTTTAAAAGAAAAAGGCATTCTGATACGGGATTTCGGTTCCAGACGCAGAACGGAAAACTGTGTCCGCATTACCGTGGGCACCGAGGAACTCAACAATCTCCTCCTTGAGAAAACGGAAGAGATAATCGACGGACAGAAATAACCGGACATCACGGAGAACATAACATGATCATCATTCCCGCAGTCGATATGTTGGACGGACAGGTGGTTCAGCTCGTGGGCGGAGAACCGGGAAGCGAACAGCTCAAACTTCCGGACCCTTTCGAAACCGCAATGTCTTGGGTTTCGAAGGGAGCGGAATATCTTCACCTTGTGGATTTGGATGCGGCTTTCGGCAAAGGAAACAATCTGCGTTCTATTGAGAAAATAACAAAAGAATCCGGAGTTCCGGCGGAAGCCGGAGGAGGAATCCGTTCCACCGAAACCGTTGACAGACTTATCGGAATAGGCGTTGACAGAGTGGTCGTGGGAACGAAAGCCGTGGCGGAGCCCGAGTGGCTGACGGAGATTGCGCTGAAATATCCCGGAAGAATAGCTTTGGCCATGGATACCCGCGGAGACAGAATCGCAATCAAAGGCTGGCAGGAATCCGCCGAAAAATCCGTGAAGGACATGTTCGGAATCATCGAAGAACTTCCTCTCGCCGCCGTATTGAACACGAACGTGGACGTGGAAGGACGGAAAGGGGGAATAGACGTAAAACAGGCAAGGGATTTCATTTCCGCATGTCCCCACAAAGTCATTGCTTCCGGCGGCGTCACCGATGAGAAAGACGCGGAACTTCTGAAAGATTTGGGAGCGTACGCGGCGGTTGTCGGGTTGGCACTATATACCAATGAAATAAAACCCTGGGAATGGAAAAAACCCTGGCGGATTTGAGAATATCTCGTACCGCCTAATTGTTGAAACACGAATCTTAATATATAGTAGCGGGAATCCTGAAACAATGTATTTTCCATC
>CAZPQO010000167.1:0-2031 GCA_964588745.1 uncultured Methanomassiliicoccales archaeon
AAGGACTAGGCCCTCAACCTAGCGTCGTTGGCCATGCTTGACTACCCTTGCTTCCAGACCCGAGTAATAAGATGCAGTTAATAAGGTTTACCGTCAGAATACGGTGTTCACTTATCGGATTGCTTCCGGACTGCATTTTTGACTCTTTCCAAGTCTGCAGAATCCGTAAACACAATACACCAAGGAACAAATAATCACTTCATACTCTTCAATATCCGAAAGTCGGATTTTAAATAACATAAGGAAGATAGAGAACTATGGAGACTGCTGTGGCGTTAATATTGATTATACTCGGACTAGTATTGCTGATTGTCGAAGTGTTCACTCCGGGCATTTTCATGATTATACCCGGAATCGTGTCGATAATATTGGGAGCCTTGGGTTTAGTCGACCCGGGATTCCTGTTCTCGTGGTGGGCCGTTGTGATAGCCATAGTTGTTGCCGTGCCGGTAACCGTAGCCACATTGTACGCTTACAAATATCTCGGCAGTCCTGAACCTCCGACCACCACGATCACTGATACTTTGGTCGGAGCAACCGGAATCGTCACAGTCCGCACAGTGCCCGGAACTCTGAAAGGAAAAGTCAGAATCGGCTCGGATGTTTGGAGTGCGAATTCCGAAAGCCCTATTTCCGAAGGAATCAGAGTGAAAGTGATGCGCAGCGAGGGTGTGCACGTTTTCGTCGAAGAAGACGAGACAGTTTGAATGCCGGAAGCAAATCATAATAATAACATAGGTGAAATAAAATGTTTGGATCAGTAATAGCACTTGTGGCCTTCCTTGTGGTCGCAGCCATAATTCTTATCTTGATCAGCGGAGTGAAAATCGTTCAGCCCTACGAACAGGGTATCTACATGAGACTCGGTAAATTCGTGAAGATACTGAATCAGGGTCTGAATATTGTTTTCCCGTTGATCAACACAGTAGTAAAACTTGATCTGAGAACCGAAGTTTTGGATGTTCCCAGACAAGAAGTCATAACAAAAGACAACTCGCCGGTCAACGTGGATGCGGTCATTTACATAAGAGTGACCGACCCGAAGAAGGCGTATTTCGAAGTCACGCAGTACAAAATAGCCACTGTGAACCTTGCTCAGACCACACTCAGAGCAATCATCGGAGAAATGGAACTCGACGAGGTTCTGTCCAACAGGGAGAGAATCAACGTTCACCTGAGGGACACACTCGATGAGAGCACCGACAAATGGGGTGTCAGAGTCGAGGCGGTGGAAATCAGAGAAGTTGACCCTGCCGCCAAGGTCAAGAACTCCATGGAAGAGCAGACCTCCGCAGAGAGATTGAGGCGTGCCGCAATTCTTGAGGCGGACGGTTTGAAGAGATCTGCCATCCTCAAGGCTGAGGGTGAAAAGAAAGCCCGTATCCTTGAAGCCGAAGGCCGCAGACAGGCCATGGTACTCGAAGCCGAAGGAAAAAGAGTCGCAACCATATTGGAAGGACAGGGAGAATCCCAGAGACTCCGTATCCTGTCCGTCGGTGCGGCGACTATGGATTCCAAAGCTTTGTCCGTACTGTCCATGGACACCATGGTGAAAGTGGGCCAGGGAGAATCGTCCAAAATATTCTTCCCCATGGAAGTCACAAAGCTCATCAACGGCATATCCGACTATGTGGGAACGGCCTCCGATTCTCCGGATCGTGAAATCGCCACCTTTGAGGATATCAAGAATATTTTCGAAGATCCCGAAGTCATGTTGGGCAACATCCCCAAACCTGAAGAAATTCAGGCGGAAGCCGAACGTCTCGATGCCCTGATGGACAAAGAACTGAGAGAATCCACGAACATGGTGAATATCTCGAAAAAGAGCTCGGATTCGAAAGAAGACTGAGTCTGATTCTTTTTCAAATAAACCCTTTCTTCCAATCAAAAGGGGGTTTCGCCCCCTTACTCTTAATTTTTATTTGTCTCATTTTGTGCAAACAACTAAATCCTGCGTTGTATGATTGTTTTTTGTCATGAGGGAGAGGGCAGCTGACGGTAGGACTTGATCCAGCTGAGGAAGTTCCCTCC
>CAZPQO010000168.1:0-2031 GCA_964588745.1 uncultured Methanomassiliicoccales archaeon
TTTACTTCGTACTTTAAAGTACGTGTATCGCGCTTTTTATTTTAGATGGTCATTTCGAAAATACAGATTGCGATATTTACGTCACCGGATCCAACTCCATGATGTTTTCTTCCAGGTTGTCAACCCTCCTTTCGGGACGTGCCGTTACAATTGAGATGTTCACGTTCTCTTACAACGAATTCCTTAAGTTTACCGGAGAAACGGATTCTGACAATTCCCTGATAGAGTACATGACGTACGGAGGATTTCCCCTGGCACTGATGCTGAGAGGCTCCGAAGATGCCGAAATCGCTGTTCTTGAAGATATTTACAGCACGGTTGTTCTGAAGGACATCATCATGAGAAACAGCATCAGAAATCCGCAGATGCTGAAAAGAATCTCAAGATTTCTGATGAGAAACATAGGCAATCTTCTGTCAGTAAAAAGCATCAGAGATTTCATGATCGGTAACGGAATAAAGGTAAATTTCCAAACCGTTGACGATTATCTTGGATTTTTGGAAGAGTCTCTTGCGTTTTACCGTGTCAAACGATATAATATAAAGGCGAAAGAGGAACTGGTCGTCAACGACAAGTTTTATGTTTCTGATTTGGGGCTCAGAACCGCAGTTTTGGGAAAGAGAGACGCGGATATAGGCCGTGTAATGGAGAATATCGTATACCTCGAACTCAGACGCAGAGGGTTTTCAGTATACGTGGGGAAAGTCGGAAATTACGAAATAGATTTTGTTGCGATTAATGACTCCCGTACCGTGTACATACAGGTTTGTTATTCATTGAACGATTCCGTCACAGAGGAAAGAGAAATACGCCCATTGAGAGCCGTGGACGATGATTATCGAAAGATTGTGATCGTCATGCAGCCGTCAATGAACAAGGACCGTGGCGGGGTTGTTGAATTGGATTTAAGGAAGTTCCTATCCGGAGCAGAAGTGTGATTGTTCTAAATGCCCACTTATCCAGAAATACAAACGATTATGCCAATGAACCTTAAAATTATGAATATCCGTTAGAGAACTTTGATTGGGTAATTTGAAATCAAACTCGGTTGAAAAAACCACATTTCACAGATACCTGATTTTATCACGGCAACAGTGAGAAGCATGAAAGAACTTGAGAACAGAGAGTTTATTAAACTATGTTCGAGACGCGTTGATTCAATATGTGATTGGAAAAAGAATTATGTCGTACAGACGGCACGATTTTTACGAAAGGCATGAATCCTGACGACCACAACATTTTTTCCCTTTACCAAGGTACTGGGAGCAGTTCTATGCCGCAGCGGATACGACAAATCATATCATGCAATTGGCAATATAAACAGGTAACTTGAGTCGATTAATCCGCACTTATGTATTACTTACATTGGGATAAAATTTTGAATCTTCGTAAAAATCATGGATTGAACGTCCCGTCCAGAATTTTAATCAAATCCTCCATCGAGTTCAATACCCATGAACTCATTTTACGCATTTCCTCATCCGGTTCGGTAAGATCGGGGTATACGGCGACCTTACAGCCCGCGGCGTAAGCCGAACGCACACCGTTGGGCGAATCTTCCACGGCTATGCAGTGCTCCGGACGTTCTCCGATTGTGTTTGCGGCGTAAAGGTACACGTCGGGATGAGGCTTACCGAGTTCAACCATGGATGCGGATACGATTCTATCAAATCTGTCTTCGATGTCCAGCATTCTGATGTAATTCATTGCCATGTCCAAATTACTGGAAGTGACCACTGCTTTCTTCAGGTTTCTTTTTTCGATATGATCGAAAACATCCTTGACGCCTTCGTTGAGTTCGAGACCGTTTTCATCAATGTGTGCCTGTATGCGACGTCTGCGTTCGTCACGCATGGTGTAGAAATCAAAATCCTCGCCGTATCGGGATTTGAAAAATTTGTCGGATTCTTCGGCTATTCTGCTTCTTTGAGTAAGTGCGTCTTCGACGGATACGTCGTATCCCATGTCCTTGGCCGTTTCTATCGTGTATTCCAGATTGAGCCTTTCTGTATCTATCAGAACGCCGTCCAT
>CAZPQO010000169.1:0-2024 GCA_964588745.1 uncultured Methanomassiliicoccales archaeon
CGGCGGAACGCCAACTCCTTATCGGGTTGACGTTTGTCTGGTTCGGAACGAAGGGATTTTTCGACACCAAGGGAGTTCTTGAACGTGAAAAGGATTCCAGAGCCCGGTTTCCTTCCACGGTGATTGTGCCTTCCGGAAACCGTTTTTCTATCAGATCTGAAATCGGACCGAGTTTGCATACTTTGCAGCACCATCTGAAATCTTTTGCGGGAGGTCCGAAAGAATCAACGTTGTCCCAAAAGGCATTTCCGGCTTCTGCCACACGCAGATCGTAACCTCCTTCTTCGGCAAAGTTTTTGACGTATTCCAAAGTCTCCGGATATTCCAAACCGGTGTTTATGAACATGAGGATCGGTTTTCTTCTCAGCGCTTTTTCCGTCAGGGAACAGGCGACCAAAGAATCCTTCCCCCCGGAGAATGAAACGGTCACTTCCGCCCCTCCCCGCGTTGAGGTTTGAATTTCGGATATTGCGATGATTGTTATTTCTTCCATATGTTCGCGATTTGCTTTCACAAACTCTTCACGGCCGGAATCGGGTGATACGGAACGGTTATCCACGGGATTGAGATCCCTTATCTTGAACGCACGTTTTGCGTTTCTCATTTCATCGGAAGACATATGGGCAACGCCGGGTCCGGCTTTGCCTCCGGCTCTCCTTACAATCAAGGATTCGCCTTCTTCAAAATCACCGATTATCTCTTCGATTTTGTCTCCGGATACATTTTTGCCTTTGAGGTGTCCGGACATTCCCGAAAAAGAAACAACGTTTTTCGTAGCTTTGTCAGCAAAGAAATCCGCACCCGGCTGACGCAGTTCCACAACCAACCTGTTGAGACACATATCGAATCTGAGAATGCCCAGTACCTCGCCGTGAGCGATTATTTCGTCGGTTCGGTCTTCACCTGGGATCTTGTTGAAGAATACTGCTTTACCGTCGATGGGTTCCGAAGTTCCGAAAGTTTCTCTGAAAAGTCCGGAAAGAATATCATGGGCTTCAGAAAAACAAGGGCGTATGTCGCCGGGACTGTTTATCTCAAACCTTCTGCCTTCGGATTTGCAACCGGAACAGGATTTGCCAAGAATAAGGGTGCCGCAACGGTCGCACCAATAAACGGCTTCTTTTCCATGAGCAATGTTTGTTTGAGACACTTCATCACCTATGCGTTCAACATACTTCACATTTATAAACAATAAGTTAATGTTCCGATATGGACGGCAAATACCGGATTATCGACCTTACGCCGGGTTACGGACGCAGCAGATTCAGCCGTATTGAATTGAGACACATTCTGATTTCCGTAATAGTACTGTCTCTGGCATTCACCTTTGTTATGAAAAATAACTGGCTGTATTCGGACAATGCCGTATTTTTGTTCGCCTCGTTCTATGCGATCAGTTTTTCCGTGATTGCCCTGAGCTTCATCCCCCATGAATTGGGCCACAAGTTCGTTGCGCAGAAATACGGCGCATGGTCGGAATACAGAATGTCCGAAAGAGGTTTGCTGTTTTCCCTGGTCATTTCGGCTTTCGGTTTTCTTATTGCGGCACCCGGTGCCGTGTACATAAGAGGATACATAAACGAAGAACAGAACGGTAAAATCAGCGTCGCGGGGCCTTTGGTAAACATAGTCATAAGCGCAGTTGCGATTTTGCTTTGGGTTACCTTCCCCGCAGGCACCGTAGGATTGTTGTTTTTCATGCTTGCATACATCAACGCGGTTCTGGCCCTTTTCAACCTGATTCCGATTCCTCCGTTGGACGGATCCAAAGTTATCAGATGGAACAAAGCAGTATGGGTTACCATGCTGATATTGGGCGGATTGGAACTTCTGTTCGTTATGGGATATTTGCCTATCTGAAAGGTAAAAAGTAAAAATTTTATAAGCGGGCGGAAGCCCGCATGGTTTTCACTGGCATTCTTCGCAGGGATACCTGAGACTTGCCAAAGGATCGCCTTCGAAATCGAAGGTTTTGCCGGGGTTCAGGATGTTGTTGGGATCCATCGCCCTCTTGATTTCCTTGT
>CAZPQO010000170.1:0-2013 GCA_964588745.1 uncultured Methanomassiliicoccales archaeon
AAGACAGGCTGTCGTAAACGACAGCGGAGACCGCGAGGACTCCCGTTTAATTATAGTGGTCGACGGTCAGGTACCTTCGGACACTATTCTCTCGCTCCGTGAATGCTGCGGAGTCTCAGGAGTCATTATCCGCTGAACTCTGCAGATACGTTCACGTCGGTTTATCAAATAACGATTATGCGGTGCATTCAACAGTTTCTGCACACATATGTCCGACTTTGGTCTTATGACATACTGAGTCAGTCGCTCTCGCAGATATAGAATTTCGACAATAAACATACCTTGAAGTAACAACGTTAATATATTAAATGAAAAATATACGCTATTGCGGTCTAGGAGAGTCCACTGGTACTACGTATTCTGAAGGGGATGCAAGATTATTCTCATTATCCTTTCAGATATCCGTATACGATGACAAATAAGACTCGGGAGGTATGTTTAACATGTCAAAATACGGAATGGAAGGAGGAAACGGGAGCAAAAGACTCTTGGTTCCGATCATAGCACTGTTGCTTTGTGCGACAGCCCTTGCGGGAGTCGGTTATGCCGCACTTACAAGCTCTGTAAGCAACAGCGGCAATGAAGTCGGTTCAAGCTTCGCAATACTTACTATCAAGGATGAAGACGGAGTGCAAAACGCAACCATATCGGGCGATGCCGTTATCGATTACGGAACGGTCAGTTTTGAAGAGGGTACACAGTATTTCGTCGAAAGCAACAGGGTGGAAATAGGATGGGGGACTCTTGAGGTTGATGCCAGTGAGTACAAAGGAAATGGTGCCGGACTGAGTTACAAAGTTTTGGTCCTGAACTCTGAGGGCAAGTATGTGGAGAGCCCAAGCGGTATACTTGAGTACATCATCGGTTTCGAACTTGAGATTAAAGTTAAAGACGCAGATGGTCTCCTCGCCATGAACGGTAACGCGATTACTACCACTATCGAGAGCGGTGAAGAATACGAATACGAATTCACGCTGAAAGCCGTTTTCGATAGTGGGTATGACTCCGGTATTATCGAAGATAACACCGTGCATCCTCTGGGTACGGACGCACCCGAACAGTCCTTCAAATACAGAATCATATTTACGATGACTGTTACGATGACTGTTGAAGACTAAACTTAAAACAGGTGGCGCATGAATGTGCGCCACCCACATTAATCTTAATCCGTTTTTATGTAGGGTGAATTTTATACGGTTACACGGGGAAAATAATAACCTAAGCCATACCGTCCGAATCAAGAAGTAATTTTCTGAATTCTTCAGACATATAACGAAAGACATGGATTTTTCAGAGACTTGAATTACTCAAATCAACAGTTCCCGCCGTTTAACTCGTCTGTTGGAAATAAAGGAAAGAAGTTTGGGAAGTTTGCCGTAATCTTCGGCCGATGTGCCGATGATTGCCGGAATCACTCTTCGACTATCTTCAGACTCTTGTACACAAGAGCTCTCTGCGGACATTCGCGTTCGCATCTGACACAGGCGTATCCGCCGCAAAGATCGGTGCGGATGTTCGCGTAGCGTCCGTCTTCCTCATCGGTGATTTTTATCGCGCCTTCGGGGCATTCGCGTTCGCATTTGCGACAGAACGTGCATCCTTCGATGATGCCCCTCAGCATTGTGCCCGGACTGTCAAGAACGAACACCGGCACCTTCTCCGTGTCGGGAAGATCCCTTTCGGTGATACGTTTGATCTTGGGATTCTCAACGGGATCCGGTATCGGCGGAATGTTGTAAACAGCCAACATGTTGTTGTACTCGGACATGGGCATGTTCTGCACCCATAGTGAGAATTCGATCGAGTAGATATCCTTGAAAATATCGGCGGTTGCGAACATACAGTGATCTGCCCTCAGTTTCTTGGCCATGTCCCTCAGTTCTTCGAGATTCATTTCCCCGGTTGCCACCTTACGAGCCAATCCGATGGAAGTGTTTCCGAACTGCACTATATCGTCCACGCCGGGAACGACCATCCCTATGGACAGTGCTTTCTTGGCATCCACGTACAAAC
>CAZPQO010000171.1:0-1975 GCA_964588745.1 uncultured Methanomassiliicoccales archaeon
CATGGAAGGAGTTGAAGTCACCGCGGCATTGGCCAAAAAGTACACCGAAGACGAGCTGTTCGAAGCTTTTTCAAGAGTCACCACCTGCAATATTTCCGACGCGTATCACAAAAAAGGAATAATTCTGGGTCTTACTCCGTATATCAAAGACGGAGAGAAAATGGTGGGAAAGGCTCTTACCGTTCAAACCGCCAACGGAGATTGGGCGAAACCCGTGGAAGCCATCGACAAAGCTTCTCCCGGCGACGTTATCGTTGTGGATGCGGGAGGGGGATGGATGGCGGTTTGGGGTGAATTGGCCGCGACTTCCGCAATGATTGCGGGATGCACCGGCGTGGTCATCGACGGAAACATACGGGATATCGACGACATCAGAAAAATGGGATTCCCCGCATTCGCGAGAAACGCCGTTCCCTGCGCAGGAGAGCCGAAAGGATACGGCGGAATAGGGATTGAGATCAGTGTCGGCGGTCAATGGATCCGCACCGGAGACTGGATCGTGGGAGATGAAAGCGGCCTTATCGTGATTCCGAAAGAAGAAGCTGTGGAAATCGCGAACCGCGCTTTGGATGTTCACGAAAACGAAAACCGCACAAGAGAAGAAATCATGAAGGGTTCCTCTCTTTCCAAGGTAAACGAAATCTCCAAGTGGGAGCCCGTGAAGTAATTCCGACGGTTCAGTATCTGTCGGAAGTTTTTACGTATCTTCCGTATTCGGCGGCCATCTCCGCAAGGCGGTCGACTCTGTCCTTCGTGTCGGGATGAGTGCTGAACAGTATCCTCGTCAAAGACTTCTTCGTCCCTTCGGGATTGGAAATCCACACCGAAGAATAGGCGGGATTGTTGTAATTGTTTCTGGGACTGCTGCAGCCGCGTTCGATTTTCATAAGCGCGTTGGCCAAAGCGTCAGGTTTTCTGGTAAGTCTTGCGGCGGACGCGTCCGCCAGGAATTCTCTGTTGCGTGATATTCCCAACTGCACCAACAACGCTGCGAAAGGCAGTATCATGTAACCCACCAAGGCGACGACTATCATCAAGGGGTTGTCCCTGTCGCCGCGGAACATGGTCGAATACAATGCGATGCGCGCCATGTAAGCGATTATCGCGGACACGGAGGCGGCGATGGACATGACAAAAATATCCCGGTTCTTCACGTGGGATATCTCGTGAGCGATGACGCCTTCCAATTCCTCGTCGTTGAGCATGTCCAACAATCCTTTGGTTGCGACCACGGCCGCATCGCCGGGACCTCTGCCGGTTGCGAAAGCGTTGGGCATATAATCGTTCGTTATGCCGACTTCGGGCATGGGAATGTTCGCCATCTGGGATACGTTGCGGACGATCCTGTACAAACGGGGTTCTTCGGCTTCGGTCACCAATCGAACTCTGTTGGATTTCAGTGCACGGTTCTTTGAAAACACTGTGGAAACGATTATCATCACAACCGACAGCACCGACATCACGATGAGCCCTACCAGAGGATCGAAAAAGTAGTAACCCACTATCCATCCCGCCGCGGTGAGCAACGTTGTGAGGACGGCGAACATAAGGCCGGTTCTCAAACGCCATTTCCAATTCATTCCCCGTCTCCTCCCCTGAGTCCCAATCTGTAATCCAATTTATCACCGACGATGAATTCGTTGACGCCTTTCAACGACAGGATTTCTCTCAGTCTCAACGCACCTTTCGGCCCGGTGCAATGGTTGAGATGCAGATCCTGACATTCGGCGTCTCTCAGAACCTCCGCGGTACTGTAAGATATATCTTTCGAAACTTTCTCCAGGTGAAGGCCACCTATCAGCGACTTGGGATATTCCCCGAACTTTTCCCTTACCAGTTCGAGTGCCTGCTCCGCGCCGCAGTGACAGCAGCCGCTCAATAAAATCGGACGGCTTCCTCCTGCAAGCACCATGAAGATTTCAGAAACGCCGCCGGCGTGAACCGGAGGAGTCAGGAACAAATGCTTGCTCAGTTG
>CAZPQO010000172.1:0-1959 GCA_964588745.1 uncultured Methanomassiliicoccales archaeon
CACCTGGTTGGATTTCTCCCCGAATGCCATCGAATCCTGTTCGGAAATTTACGGAAACAAAGCCGTTTTCATAACCGGAGATTGTTTGAAAATGCCCTTTCCCGAGGATACTTTCGACGGGATTTATGCTGTGCACATAACCGAACACTTCGACGACTCCGAAGCGGAAACTTTTTCCTCGGAATGCTTCAGAATACTGAAACCGGATGGCAGATTGTTTGTCAGGTCTTTCTCTCCGGACGATATGAGATCCGGAAATCCTGTAAGAGAAGGAATAAGGTACAGATACCGGAGGCCGGAGGAAATCACTGCATTGTTTTCGGAATTTTTTGTTCTGGAATCGAAGCTGATCAACGAGACGACTAGATTTGACACCGTCAGAAGCCGTTCCGAATGTGTTTTTTCAAAACCTTTCTGAAATTCGAATCGGTATTCCGAGTGTTTAACAGTCCGTGAATACCAGAGCGGAGAAACTCCTTTGCTTCCGATAAGGTTAAATCAGAAAATTTAATGGTCATTGTCATGAACTGTCCCAAATGCGGAACCGAAAACGATGACGACATAATGTTCTGCGAGAACTGCGATTGGAGATTGGATATCCCCTATAAGCCTGAAAAAGAAAAGGGAGAAAAAGCCAAAGTTTTTGCCCCCGTGACATTCATAGTGGGCGTTTCCGCAATGATTCTGTTAATGTTCCAGCCTATAGGAAGCATCATATTCGGCGGTACCGGTTTGTTGATGGGAGGATATTCGTTCAATACGAGCCGGGCTTACGAAGCCTCATCAAAGAACGTATTCATCGCCCTTTCCGCCATTGGTCTTCTTCTGTCCATGGTCGGATTCATCTTAGGATTCAGCAGGCTCTGAGGTCTCTGCATGGCGGTTTACAGAGGGCAATACATATTGCAGGGGCTGGGGGAAATACCTCCGGATATGGAGAAAGATTTGGATATCGCATATGAGCTGTGCGAAGAACTCCACCGCGAATTCCCCTGCGAAGAGTGCGGAAAATGCTGTTATCAGGAACTTATAACACTGTTGCCCGAAGAGGTTGACCGTATCTCATCGGCGTCCGGTGTGCCCCTCGGAGAATTCATGTCCTCGTACATCGGAATCGCGGGAGACAACAGAATAATGTTGATGAAAACCAATCCATGCGCATTTCTGAAAAAGGAAAAGTGTTCTATTTGGGATTCAAGGCCTCAGGTCTGCAAGGACTTTCCCTATCTTGTGTCGACTTTCATAAGCAAAGTTTATCTCGCCATCGTGAACGAGGACGCAGATATCCTTGAAATGATCGAATACATGGACGAATCCTGGCCTTGTACCATGAAAATCAAAAACAACATTTCGGAAAGAGTGGACAAAGCCAGAGAGAAAAGAAAATCTCATATGGGATGATTCTTCAGGAACTTTTTCAGTTCTTCGGCATATCTCGAGGGAAGTATGTTGTGACCCTCGCCTTCGAATCTTAATTTTTCGCAGTCCTTCAGAGAGTTTGCCAGTTCGTCGCCCATTTCTACAGGTACCATGTAATCCCTGACGCCGTGTATCGAAAATACGGGAACATCGACGGATTCGATCTTACTCTTCGTGGAATACGCGTTTACGGCATCCATCTGATTTCTCATTCCTTCCAGATCCGAGTTTAAAGATTCGGGAATTTCCCGTCTTTTGGAAGCGAAATACGATTCGGGGAATCCCATGGCAATCAACGGGACTCCGAAATATTTCAACGGCATTCCTTTTTCCACGGCTTCCATCATTCCGTCCAACATGAACGCCGAGCGTTCCGGCCTTCTGAAATAGGAAGATACCAACGTCAGCGTGCGGACTCTGTCGGGATGTCCGATTGCGACTGCCTGAGCAATCTGGGATCCCATTGACCAACCCAAAATGTGAGCCTTATCGATATTAAGGGAATCCAGTAACCGGATTGCGTCGTCTGCCATGTCGTCA
>CAZPQO010000173.1:0-1958 GCA_964588745.1 uncultured Methanomassiliicoccales archaeon
ATCAATGCCACCACTACTACTGCCGAAATAAGTCCTTTTTTAGACATATTAGTAAAATCTGAACGCGAGGTATATATAGCCTGAGGATACAAGAGAAAAATTTCTTTGAAAAAATTGAATTGATTACGAAATTGTTACATATCACACCTTTTGAATTTTCATATTTTTTTATTTCTTGGAATGTACTTTTTATAAACAATTCTATATAATATAATACGATAATACGGTATTTGTGAGATATCCGTTTTTTTGAATATTTACCGGATATCCTATATACAACAATCCTGCATTCTTCACAAGTATGCTATTTCGAAATAGCCGTGAAAACATAATATAATTCAATCCGGGACAATCCGGACTGAATTAAGAAAAAGTAAGAGGTTTGCGAACATTGTGCTTATTCGGAGCCGTCGCCGAGAACACGGGTTCTGGTGCTTTCCTTTTCGTGTTCCAGTTCTTCGTACCTGAACCTCTTGAGGTTTTGGTTGAAAGTTGTGTCGGCGGGAAGGAGCTTCTTGACGCTCTGAAGGAGCTGGCTTCCGAAACTCATAATCTTTTCGGTAAGGTCGATTCCGAATCTGGTTGTTCCGCATACCAGGTGACCGGGGTTCATGACATCGTTGGGATCCACCGCGGTCTTGAGTTCCCTCATGAAGTGTGCGGTGTTCTCATCGCGTATTATGTCAAGGTTCCAGGCGAAGAAGACTCCGAATCCGGTTGTCCTTCCGCCGTATTTTGCGGCCCTGTCGCCGAGGTAGAAGTTGAAAGAGAACGCGGCCATACCCAGCATGGTTTCGTCATCCTTGAAGTAATAAGGCATGAACATTGCAGTGCTGCGGTCGACAATGACTCCGATGACTCCGCCGGCTTCCATCTTCATGGTGTCGAAAGCGACGTAGCACTCATCGACGAATTCACCCCAGTTTTTGACGGGGACAACAACTTCTGCGGGAATCTCTCCGACTCCTGCTTTCCTTGCCCTAAACTCGTAGCATCTCTCGTCCCATTCGTGCATGGCGAAATCGTTATCGAACTTTTTGGCGTTGAATTCTTCCATGATGGCGTCGATTGCCTTCTCTTCAAAGTCCAAGAATTCGGGATCTCCCTGAATGGTCACCAGAAGCATGTTGTTCGCTTCCGTGTCGTGGACACCGGCGACCCTCTGGTTTTTGAAGTGGAGACTGTCCGCCCAGGAAATGTGAAGGGGGGTTATGCTGGGATGGTTGACCAGTTTCTGAATCGGTTCGTGAACTTCCTTAAGGGTATCGAATTCGTAGGCAAGAGGCCTGATTTCGCCCATGGGGTAAATTCTCAGAGTGATTGTGGTCATGACGCCCAAAGTGCCTTCGGAACCGGCGAAGAACTGGTTGAGATTGTAACCGGCCATGTATGAACCGATGTGATCGTAACCGGTTTCGATCATGGCTCCGTCAGGAAGGACGACTTTCATGTTGAGAATGTTGTCCTTGGCGGTTCCGTACTTGTAGTTCCCGGTTCCCATACCGTCAGTGGATATCCATGCACCGAGGGTACCGGAGGGGAAACTGGAAGGGTAAGATCCTATGATGAAGCCCTGTTTCATGCATTCATCAATCGCTTTTTTCCATGTGCATCCGGCCTGTGCCTTGATGTACATGTCTTCCGTGTTGATTTCGATGATTTCGTTCATCTTGGACGCAAGGTCCACAACGATACCGCCGTGAGTGGGCATACATCCGCCGAGACCCCAAGTGGCATTGCCTCTGGGGATGATTGCGATTCCGCTCTGGTGCGCCAATGCGACGATCTTTGCGACCTGTTCATCGGTCTCGGGCCTTACGACGACATCGGGAATATTCTTGAATGCGACACCTGCTTCCTTCGGGAGCGGGGCCAAATCATGACTGTAAAGTATCTTCTCAAGGTCGCTTGTGTTTACGTTGTCTCTTCCCACAATGCCTTCAAGCTTGGCGATTGTC
>CAZPQO010000174.1:0-1955 GCA_964588745.1 uncultured Methanomassiliicoccales archaeon
ATAATGACCACCGACACCATGAAGAAAGAGTTCTCGGTCAGCGTGCGTCTGGACGACGGGACCATGATTTACATTTCGGCTCTCGCCAAAGGCAGCGGGATGATCGCTCCCCATATGCGTGTACTGCAGGGCACCACACTGTCCGTGGTGACCACCGACGCAAAACTTTCCCCCAACTTCGGAAGCAAGTGGCAGGAAATTCTCGACGATACGATGAACATGGTTTCCGTTGACGGAGACCAGTCCACAAACGATATGGCCGTACTGATGGCCAACGGAATGTCCAACAGCGATTACGCCGATGACGATCCGGAATTTCTGGAGGCGCTGAATTACCTTATGACGCAGATTGCGAAAACCATCGCGATCGACGGCGAAGGCGCTACGAAACTGATCGAAGTCGATGTGATGGGCGCCAAAACAAAAGACGAAGCCCGCAAAGTTGCCAAGACAATCATTAATTCCCCTTTGGTAAAATCCGCCATATTCGGTTCAGATCCCAACTACGGACGTATCATGATGGCAATCGGGAACAGCGGCAGCGAATTCAACATCGACGAAATGCGCCTGATAATCAAAGGCGGGGAAATGGAAGTTCCGATTCTCGACGGAGGTTCGCCCGTGTTTCAGGAAGAACGTTCGGTGGAAGTCGTCCGCATGGCCATGGACAACAAAGAAGTCACAATCATTGTGGATTTGGCCATCGGCGAAGAATCCGCCACGGGATGGGGATGCGACCTCACTTACGATTACGTGAGAATCAACGCGGAATACGCCACCTGAGGTCACAATCCATGCTGTATTTGATAAAATTCGGAGGCAACGCAATAAGCGACGACGGAGATCTCCGCCGTATCTGTGATGAGGTCCGCGAATTGAAAGGATCCGGATCGGACATAATATTGGTTCACGGAGGCGGTCCCGCCATATCCGCCGCAATGGAGAAAGCCGGACTGAAACCCGAGAAAGTGAACGGTGTCCGCGTTACCGATCCGGAAGGGTTGGAAGTGGCATCAAAGGTTCTTGGAGAGATCAATGAAAAAGTCTGCAAGGTTCTGGATTCTCTGGGAGTGTCCAACAAAGGGATGGCCGCTTATTCGTGTACTCTGTGCAAAAAAATCCCTCCCTTGAAATTCATTGAAAAAGGCGAAGAAAAAATCGCTGATTTGGGACTGGTGGGAGAGGTTGACGCCGTCGACACCGGCATGCTCAAAGAAATGTTGGAAGCGGGCACGGTTCCCGTGATATACCCGATAGGTTCGGACGGGAAGGAACGGCTGAACGTCAACGCGGATACCATGGCCGCGGGCATAGCCGCGGCGATGAAATGCGATGAGATGATAGCAATCACCGACGTTCCCGGAGTTCTCGGAGACGTGAACGATCCGTCGTCGCTGTACAGCCGTCTTACCGTGGACGACGTATATGCCCTGATAGAAAACGGCACGATTCGCGGAGGGATGATTCCCAAAGTCGAAGCCTGTGTCAATGCGGTGCGTGCAGGTGCCCGCGCAGTACGCATGGTCAACGGAAAAGATCCGAACAAAATACTGTCGGACATAAACGACGGATACGACAAAGGCACCGTCATTACGGAGTGAAGAGGATGAATATCGAAGAAATAAAGAAAACAGGCGGAAAGTACCTGTTTCAGAATTACGGACGCCAGAACATAGCATTCACCCACGGGAAAGGATGTTACCTTTACGACACTGAAGGGAAAGAGTATCTGGACCTGGTGGCCGGAATCGCAGTGAACACCTTGGGATACGCGCATCCCGATTGGGTGAAGGCCGTCACGGAACAGACCGGACGTTTGGTTCACACCTCGAATCTCTATCAGGTCAAAGAACAGGCGGAACTGGCGGAAAAGATAGCTTCCGTAACTCCCGAAGGTCTTGGCCGTTCCCTGTTCGTGAACAGCGGAGCGGAAGCCAACGAAGGGGCGCTGAAAC
>CAZPQO010000175.1:0-1945 GCA_964588745.1 uncultured Methanomassiliicoccales archaeon
GATTTTCCTCTTCTCCTAGTGTGCATTCTTGCCATAATTTATTACTCCGAATAGGTTTGGCGGCTTGGCTTAGTCACCAATCTGCAACCACTATTAAAAGGTTGACCATTCAAGATTTTTTTTCCAATTCCTTGGATGCCCAAGGTATGACTTCATCATACTCTTCTTTGTCAAAATAAAGTTCGTCCGGCAAAGTTTCGAACAGTCTGCTTTCCATCTCGGAATCCGTTACTTTCTCTCTCAGAACGGCTGAGCATACCCAGCAATGATTCAGATTCCTTACGGACACGATATCCACGTCGTATCCGGATTCTTCGAGAAATTCTCTTTTGGCGGCGTCTTCCGTGTTCTCCCCCTCTTCTATTTTTCCGCCCGGCATTTCCCAACCGTTCCTTTCGGGATTGAAAACCATCAGGAATTTTCCGTCTCTGAATGCCACGGTGTACACGGTGTTCATGCGATCACGTCCTGAACGCAATCATGGAGTGGTCTTTTTCATAAGGTTCCAGAGATTTGTTGTCCAAAACGGCATATCCTTTGTTTTTCAGGTATTTTTCGGATTCCCGAAACACTTTTTCCGGATCGGCCGTAACGTCTTCGGATCTTGATTTTATGGCAACCATTCCGTATTCCGCATTCGATTTTTCCACATTGTCGGAAATGATTCCGGCTTGATTTTTCTGCGCGACGTCCTGATAAACGATATCCGCGCCTTCGGACACGAACATGTAATCTTCGGGACGGGTTGCATCCCCGAGTATGGGTATCATATTTTTGCGTCCTTCGCAAACGGTCACAAGGTCCCTGAACATCCTCGGCGAGAATTCCACGCATATCACGGAACCTTCGTAACAGATATCGGCGACATGGGATGCGGTGGTTCCCCCCGAAGCTCCCAAATAAAGCACTTTGCTGTCTGTTCTGAAGGGAAAACAATCTCCGTTCAAAGCAAGATAAGCCGAAAGTTTGCTGCGTCTCGGAGACCATTCTCTGTATTCCTTTCCGTTGTGAGACACAATACGTTCCCCGTAAACGCGGACGCCCGGATTGGTCGACAACGTGTACAGTGTTTTTTCTTTGACGTACACTCCGGGAAAATCCTTCAGGGGCTCCATGTTCTGCTTTATCCCGATTCTTCTAATAATACCTGTCTCAGATTCTGCAAAATCTAAATAGGGCATCAGTTACATTGAGATGCATGGATTTGAACACCCTCCGGCAGATTGCCGACGTTGTGCAGGAAGCGATATCCCTGATTCCTTCCCCCTGCGACCGCGGCAATGAGATTTGCATCGGCGATGACGGTACGCCGACTTCAGAAATAGACAAAGTTGCGGAAAATGCGGTGTTGAATTTCATCGAGTCCGAAGGATTGAAAATAAACATTCTCAGCGAAGAAATCGGCTTCGTGGATAACGGAGGAACCGAAGTTCTTGTTCTGGATCCCATAGACGGAACGAACAATTCCGCAGCCGAGATTCCTTTCTATTCCGTCTCCATGGCCGTGGGAAAAGATTCGATCGGCGGAATGCACACGGCGTTGCTGAGAAACTTGGCAACCTCTGATGAGTTTTGGGCACTAAAAGGCGAAGGCGCCTTTTACAACGGAAGGAAAATTCAGGTAAGAAAACCCGATCTGGCAAATCTGTTTGCCATGATATACATGGGAAACGCCGCACCGGACGAAGCCTTCCGCATGGCCAAAAACGTAAAGACTTCCCGTTCGATGGGCTGTGCATCTTTGGAAATGGCTCTTCTCGCCATGGGCAACGCGGATCTGTATTACATGAATACCGTGAAATACAGCAGAGGGGTCAGAGCGGTCGATATTGCGGCAAGCACTCTTATTCTGAGGGAAGCCGGCGGCGAAGTGTACGATTTGGGCGGAAATCCTCTGGATATGCCGTTGGATAACAGAGCTCATGCAAGTTTCGTCGCATGTTCC
>CAZPQO010000176.1:0-1913 GCA_964588745.1 uncultured Methanomassiliicoccales archaeon
TCGGTTCTTTGGATATCGATGCTGCGGTAGCCGAGGGAAAAATAGGATTCAAAAAAGGATTGTTGGGCGAAGCCGACGACCGCATACTGTACATAGACGACGTGAACAGATTCGACAGAAGGCTTTTCCGCATTCTCATGGAATCCGTATCCGAAGGCAGAGTCAAGGTGGAAAGAGACGGAATGTCCGCCGATTATGAATGCGACACCGTCGTTATAGCCACATCCAATACCAACGAACCGCCTCTGAACAGAAACCTTTCGGACCGTTTCGATCTATCCGTAACGATAAGAGGTTCGGACGACAGTGGATTCAGAGCCGAAGTAGTGAAAAGCAACATCGTTTCCGATCATTGCGAAGATTTGAACGATGGCAGACTGAAAGATATCATAGACGACGCCGGAAAGATTCTGCCTTCGGTTTTCATGTCGGACGAACTGATGGAATCCGTGGTTGCGATCTGTTCCGAATGGGGTGTCAAAAGTTATCGCGGAGAATTGTCCACGATAAGGGTGTCCAAAGTTCTTGCCGCCCTCGGCGGCAGAACTTCGGTAACCAAGGAAGATGTTGCCGGCGCGGCGTTGCTGTGTTTGGATCACCGCAGGGAAAGGGTTTACATACAGACCCGAAGTGAAAAAGCGATAGTGAATTTCCACTCAGAATCCCATATGCAGAGGTTCATACACGATGACAGAACCGTTCCCGAAGATGCCGTTGCTTCCAAAAGCGCTTCCGCCGCAATTGAAATTTCCGCGTCATCTGACGCCGATGTCGGGATCGAAGCAGAAATCGACGACGTTTACACGGATATCGGAGAGATGTTCAAATCGATAGATTTCAAAGAAGCGGTCAAAAAAGAACTCGATATCGGAATCAAAAAGAAATTCGTAAGGGAAAACGGCAGGGAAGGAAAATTCATTTCCTCCGAGCCTATGAAAAATTCATCGGACGACATAGCGTTTTACGCCACAGTCAGAGAAGCCGCGCCTTTCCAGGAAATCAGGCAGAAAGAAGAAAAACAAGACATGATGTTCGTCATCCAAAAGGACGATTTGATGAGGAAGGTCTACGAAAGAAAGGTTTCCTCAATGTTTCTCTTCATGATCGATAACAGCGGTTCGTTGATTATCAGAGGAAGAATGAGGGCCGTCAAAGCCGCCATTCTGTCCATGTTGGCCGATCATTACAACAGAAAAGACACCGTTGCGGTCATGACTTTCAATGAAGAAAGTGTCGGGTTGGTCATGCCTCCCACCCGTTCCGTCGGAGGCATGAAGAAAACCCTTGACGATTTGACCGTTGGAAGAAAAACACCTCTGAGCGAGGGTTTGACTTATGCCGGGACTTTCATGTCACAGTACGCGAGGAAACACCCTTCTGAGGAATGTTACGTTATACTGATGACCGACGCAAAAGCGAACATCGCCATGTCCGAGGATGAAGACCCTTTCGAAGAAGCGATCGACGTTGCAGGAAAGATTGATATTCCCAACACAAAATGGATTTTGGTGGATACATCCGCCACCCCGGACGAAAAAGAAAGAGCGAAAAGACTCTCTTTTACGCTGCGTTCACTGTATTACCGATTGGATGAATTGCATACGTCGGAAGATTTGATTGCCGGACCGTCAGCATAATAGCCACACAGTCAAAAAAAACCGTATGATATTTTTTATTAATACTTTTTGATAATAATCTGCATAACGGGTTTAATGTTTACTCATGTAATAGCATGATTGGTCAATATAGTTAAATATCCATTGAATCAGTTTCCGCGAGCACAAGAAATTGTGCCTTCAAGGAGGAGTAAATATCTCTGACGTAGCAAACGTTGAAAAAAGAAACAAACTCTCCGAAAAATTGCTGATTGCGTTAATCTTCGTAATAGGAGCGGCATTCGCACTGATGCTGCT
>CAZPQO010000177.1:0-1894 GCA_964588745.1 uncultured Methanomassiliicoccales archaeon
GGAGACGTACTGCCCGAAATGGACCTCCGGCTGTTCGGAAGGGAAACCCGGGGATTGGTTCAGTTTCTTCAGTACAGCAACGACCCGGAATTGCCGGGATTGACGAATTCCCCTCAGAACTGCATCAAATTCTATTCGGATTTGGATATCAGACTCACCTTCAAAGGTAAAAACAGAGTCTGGAACGATCTGAGTCCCGCGGAGAAAGAAAGAGCCACGGAGAAACTGATGGATCTGTTGGACGGTTCCGACGTTGTCAGCCGTCTTTACGGCGAAGTGTACACTCTGCCCAATTTCGAAAGAGGAACCGGACTGAGGGATGCCAAGGAATTCGCCACCATTCTGAATTCCTGCGGAAGGTACGAAGATGCGGAAACAGGAATGAGAATCTGCTGCGGAGACATCACTGCATTGGACATCGCCGAAAAGAACCGCGCAGAACACAGGAAGAACATCTCATCGGCATTGACCTACGTACGCGAAAATCACCTGATGCGGGAAAGACGGTTCGTACAGTATTTCGATGCGGGAGACAGTATACGGGATACCGTGGTCGGGATAGTGGCGGGAATGCTGCTCAACACGGATCTTGCCAAACGGGATTTGCCGATAATCGCCTTTGCCGATGCAGAAGACGGCGTCAAAGTATCAGCCAGAGCCGACCGATCTCTGGTAAACCGCGGACTGAACCTTTCGGAAGTCATGAAAAAAGCCGCAGAGTTCGTAGGAGGGTTCGGAGGCGGTCACAGCGTTGCCGCCGGCGCCACCATACCTGCGGATAAAAGGGAAGTGTTCCTCGACGCCGTCGAGGATTTGATTTCCTGTCAGGTCATTTGAGCAGAGTATACAGTACCGCTTTTTGCGCGTGGAGTCTGTTCTCCGCCTGATCGAACACCACGCTGTTGGGTCCGTCGATGACTTCTTCCGTGACTTCCTGTCCCCTGTATGCGGGGAGACAGTGCATCACAATGCAATCCGGTTTAGCCAAATCCAGCAATTTACTGTTTATCTGATATTTGCTGAACAGCTTAGTGGCGGTTTCGATGGAAGTTTCATCGCCCATGGAAACCCAGGTATCGGTGTAAAGTATATCCGCGTCCACGCAGGCTTCCGTCGGTTCGTGGGAAGCTATGATTTTGCTTCCGTTGGCATCCGCGATGCGGGATGCGTTCAGCATAATTTCCGCGTTGGGCATCCTGACGGCGGGGCAGCATGCGACCATGTCCAATCCCAGGATCGCGGATGCGTACAGCAATGAGTTGCAGACATTGTTTCCGTCTCCGAGATACACCATCTTCTTTCCGCGGAACCCCCCTTTCTTTTCTTTTATCGTTACCATGTCGGCCAGAGCCTGACAGGGATGTTCCAGATTGTCCAAACCGCTGATGATCGGAACGGTAGAGAATTCGCCGAATTTGTCCATGGACTTGTAGTCGTTGGCACGGTACATGATTCCGTGCACGAACCTGCTCATGACTTTTGCGGTGTCTTCGATGGATTCGCCGTGATCCATCTGGAGATTGGATTCGTCGATATACAGAGCGTGTCCACCCAGTTCGGTTATTGCCACATCGAAGGATATTCTGGTTCTGGTACTGGGTTTTTCGAATATCATCGCCAGCGTCTTATCGAGAAGCGGGTCGCCGTGTTTGCCGCGTTCGGCCTTCATCTTCAATGCCAAATCAACCAGATCCGGCCACTCGTCTTTCATGTCAATGACTGAAATCAAGTCCTTCTTTGCCATGAGGCATCCAATGGCAATTATCCATATAATATGGATAGTCCGTTATAGGGAACGGAGACCCGCGGAAGTCAGAACAGTAAGAATCTTTATGTACATTAAAACAATCAAGAGGTTATTCATGGCCGGGATAGGGTAGCATGGTTATCCTGG
>CAZPQO010000178.1:0-1854 GCA_964588745.1 uncultured Methanomassiliicoccales archaeon
TGCTATATTCTCTATGAGATACCTCAGACAGGGCTTGTCAAGAACCGGAAGTATGGGTTTGGGACATGTTTCCGTAAGCGGCCTCAGTCTCGTACCTTTGCCTCCGACCATAATGACGGCTTGAGTTACTTTATCGGTCATATGCATCAATCCTGAATGTACTTTTGATATTAATTTCATTCATATCATGACACGGACAACGTTTGTTCCCACGTCGACGCCCAATGCGTTCGCGACAGGTATGCATTTTGCCCTGAGAAGAAATGCCACGGGCACTCCGAAGTCTCTGCCTTCCATGGATTCGAAGTTCGCCATTCCCTTTGCGATTATGAAGGATGAATTTGACAGTGCTTGGGAGAGTTCTGTTCCGATTTTCATAGGTATTCCGATGGCGAATTTCCCGGTGCTGATGATACCGTCAAGTTCTTTGTCGAGACCGGAACGCAATGCATCCTCCATTGTCACGTCATTGAGAATCGGTGCTCCTCTGACAACGCCTACTATCCGTTTGCCTCCGGATTTCAATTCTCTGATCAGTATTTTGTCTAGTTGACTTTCCCCGCTGTTATCGAAAACATACAATATGTCACCGGGTCTTTTCAGACACTCTTCCACAACGTCGGTATCGTCGGAACCTATTCCCTGTGCCAGCAGTTCATCGAATATATCCGTGAATAAATCCGGATGATCTATTGAGGTTGTTTGTCCGAAATCCATTATATTCCCGACTATCGCCACGGTCATCGCCGCTCTCAAACGGCTGTCTGAAGAATCCACATATTCCTGCGCCTTGTCCAAAAGATTTCCCGCGACCTCGTCTGCAATGATTTTCAATTCCCTGTATGGGTCTTCCAATCCCATCGCTTCGTATGCGACGGTGTGAACGGCGGTTGCCACTTCGGCGGAATTCCTTTCTTCTTCGTATTCTTTGGAAAATACGGACAGTGCGGCCGATAATGCGTTGAATTCCGAACCGTTGTCCGCCAAACGCGCTTGGAACAGAACCCTCTTCAATAAACAAGGAACGCAGTCGGGGCTGATATTCATGGTACTGAATACCGCGGTTCAGTTGATAGGCTTTCCGTTGTTCTTGTGCTCTGTTTAAATACGAAGAAAAGTATCGCACCCGCATGGCAGATAAAATATGCTCTTCCTGCGGAATAAGGCTCACCGGAAGAGGCAATACGTTCTTCAAATGCCCCAAGTGCGGGGATGATGAAATCGGAAGATGTAACCAGTGTCGCGACCAGGGCGTCGATTACGAATGCAAGAAATGCGGCTTTGTCGGACCGTGAGGTAAGAGAATGGCAGAAATTGTTGCAGGATACGAATTGTTTCCCAACGGAACCGAAGCGGACATCGAGGCGATACGGGACGCCATAAAGGACGTTCTTCCCAATGGCGTCGAGATCACAGAGACTTCCATTGAACCTGTGGCATTCGGTCTAAAAAAAGTATCCGTCGGATTGCTTATTGACGATTCCGATGAGAGCATCGGATCCAAGATAGAAGACAGTCTCCGTTCCATTGACGACGTTGAAAACGTCGAATGTGTTTCGATGACGAACATATGAGGTCCGTTGCATAAACACGTTAATCATAGTAAATCTCTTTTAATTTCTCAATATAATTTTTACCAAACCCCTTTGCGAACAATATTCCTTCTTCGGAGATTGATGTGGCCATTTCATCGTTTTCAAGCAATTCTATTGCTTTTTCTGCCATGTCTTCTTCATCGACACAAGATATTGCGGCAACTGTCGTTTCTGGGGGTATGTGTGCATCTTTAAAATATAGTACCGGGGTTCCGCAAAGCTGAGCCTCCAATGTCGTAATGCCCATTCCTTCGAAATT
>CAZPQO010000179.1:0-1848 GCA_964588745.1 uncultured Methanomassiliicoccales archaeon
ATGACTGTATTCGTCAACCTCGTCTATGTGCAATAATACGTTTCCGTGTTCCAAAGCCTCAACGGCAACGGGAAATCTGTCTTCCAGTTCGTCTATCAGACGTATCTCGTATCCAAGGGACGAACAGATGCCCAAAGAAGTGGGGCTGTCGGATATGGCGGTCATTTTTCCCAGGGATTCGAATCCGGGGTGAATGTAACCCATTTTTCCGCAACCCCACGGATAATTGGTGACTCCGTCCAAAATTTCAGCGACTCTGTTCACAAGTCTGCCCAAATCGCCGGGCACTTCAACATAAGGTGCGTTGGCCGGCGGCGCGGGCAAATCGGGAACATCGAAATAATCCATTGTCAGAACGGCTCTGCCTTCAAGGAAGAAATTGATGTCCGGTCCGTATTCCTCCAGAATCCAGAGGTTGTCCATAACGTGGAACTCGATATCGTCCTTCAAATCCTCAAGATCGTAAATCCAATGAATCATGTCGTCCACGAATCTTGCGGGACTGAATCTGAAAGCGTTTCTTTCGCCGCTCATGTCAAGACCCAGACCCAAAGCCTCGAAAGCGGCTCTGGAACTTTCGGGAGGATATCCCGTAAAAAATTCGTTAAGGAACAGATGGGTGTACGCTTTTCCGGTGGTGCGGAATTTATTTATCGCTCTCGATCTCAGAAACGGCATTTCAGCTACGTGTATGGGCTTTTTTCCGTCAAGAAGAGGATGCGGATGATCTTCCGCCCCGTCAAGCAATACAAACAAGGTATTCATTGGATCATCATCAGAGCGATAGCGGCCTGTCCGACCGATACCCCTCCGTCGCCGTTTGGTACTCTGTCATGGAATATTAATCCATGGTCTGAACGGCTTCCCAGTTCATTGAAGATTTCGGAAACAGTGTGATTGTAGGTAACCCCTCCGGACATGCCTATGTGCTTGTTTCCGGTCCGATCCGCGTTATCCGTGGCCACGGAAACCAATTCGTCCATAACATTGTATATTATGGAATATGCGACATCTTCGGGTTTGTCGTTCCGGTCTATTTTATCAAAGAGGTGAGCGGTTTTGACGACGCCGTTTTCGATATAAGTCTCATAACCGGGAATCAACGAACCTCTTGCGATCAAAGGTTCCAGTTTCATCGAAGGTTCGCCGTCGTAAGTCCGATAAGTGCACCTTCCGAACACAAAAGACAAAGTATCCATCAACCGCCCCATGGACGAACTCTTCACACTGGTGTTCATTAGTTTTCTGAGTATTGAAGCTTCATTTTCCGGAAACAGATCCGACTCCTTTCCGTTGATGGTATCGATTGCGAATTTCAACCGTTTCAAATCGTAAACCGCTTTTTCCGCACCCAGAAGAGGAACATATTCCAGATGGGCGTCCCTTGTGAAATCTTTGAGATCCGTGGTCAGTACTTCCCCGCCCCAAGCGTTTCCGTCGCTTCCGTATCCCGTACCGTCAAGAGTCAGGACAGTGCCTCCGGTCAGTCCGTTGTCGGCAAGCAATGAGGCGGCATGGGCCCAATGATGCTGAACTTCCACAAGAGGAACGCCGTACTTTTCGGAAAGATTCTTTCCCGTTTTGCGGGTGGAGTATGCGGGATGCAGGTCCATGACAATCATTTCAGGCTCGGAACCGATCATGTCCGCAAGACCCACAATAGAACTTTCAAGATATTCCGGGACGCCTATCCCGGCACCGTCGCCCACGAATTGGGTCTGATATATTCTTCCGTTTCCGGAAACTGCGCCCGAAAGGTTTTCCTGGGCTCCGATTCCTATGACGGAACCTTTCATTCCAATGGAGTCGATGAAGGAAGGAATGCTTCCTCTTGACTTCCTCAGGTAG
>CAZPQO010000180.1:0-1822 GCA_964588745.1 uncultured Methanomassiliicoccales archaeon
CCTGAGAGATTGCGGATCTCTTGACTCGGATTCGAATTCCGGCGCGAGCGCTTTTCAATCACTCTTCGGATTCTTCGTCTTCTTTATCCTTGGGCAAAACGGTCTTGATGATTTCGGAATCTCCGGGAGGTATGATTCTGGATATTTCTTCTTCGGGAACATCAAAAGCTTTGGCAATTTCGTTGGGGGTTTTCTTGTTCTTCCCCCTTCCCGGACGTATTATGAAATATTTTTCACACATTTTCTCTATCAGTTCGACGGGACCGCACATAATCTTCCGTTCCTCCTGATATTCCGTCTCACCCACTCCCATTTCCGATTCGATATGATATTCGTAATTTCTTTTTCCGCGGATGATGAAAGCGCCGCGGGGCACGAATTCTCCGGGATTGGGAGTTTTGCTGACCTGGTCGGGATATACCCAGAATGAACTTCCGTTCGACATTGCCGATACCCAGGCTTTGGAATGGCAGTAAGCGAAAATACAGGCTTGTCTGAGTTCTTCGGGAGTCGCCACGTTGCCGTCCTTGATGATTACCGAAGGGGCTCCGTGAACGTCGGCGTGAACATAAACGTCGGCATCCTTCATGTGCCTCTTTACAACATTGTCGTTGGTGTGGGCGTTTTTACCGCCTATGACAAGTTTTCCGGATTCCGTGATAAACCATTTGTACCGCTCGAACCAGAACTGTTTGGTGGGTTGGGCACGGGTAAGCTCAAGCTGCTTTTTCTTCTCGAAACCTTTCTCCATTTTCTCCAGTTCGTTCAGACTTATCTGCAAAGCTTCTTCGGCACGTTTTCCTCTTTCGCCGATGTCCTTTCCTTTCTGGTATATCCACGAAGCGTTCGAGTCGATGCTTTTTGTATAATCCAACACGGTGTCGTATCCGCCGATTTCGGCCGTGACCGTGTTTTTGGAAGGGTCGAGAGATTTCACATAAGGGATTTTCATGGCCCCTTCCTTCAGTTTATCCCAGGTCAGTTTCTCGGATTGTTCCTTCAAAACTTTGAGCAAAGTTTCTACTTTGGAATATTCCGTGTACAGGGCATCGGCCTGCAGACGGAACTCTTCCGCATCTCCGGAATAATCGTCCACGGTTCCTCTCTGTCTTTCGATTCTCTTTCTGAATTTGATTATCGAAGGATCCACGTATTCTTTTACGGTGTCCAACTCCTCCTCTTTAACCATGGCGTCGATGGCTAAGGAAAGAGATTCGAAGTTTTCTGTTTCGGCACCTTCGCAGGACATGAGTTTAACGGGAGCCAAATCTACGATTTTTCCATCTCTTCTGTACAATGTGGGTTCAGGGGAAGTTTCCGCGGCGGATACCAATTCTCCGATTTTTTCAAACATTATTTTCAAATCCGCTTCGGAAACGGATCCGGCCGGCGTATTTTTGTCCATTCCCGCCCGAACGCAGACTTCTTCGGCATATTGACCCCCCAGATTCACGGAGGTGGCCAATGTCCTTACGGTATCCGATCCGGATGAACGGAACAGTGATGTGAATTCTTCATAGGGCGAAAAACCCGGGTCAAACCGGGGTTTCGGCATGATATAATCCTCTCCCGGTCTTGTCGCACGGTCTTTGTAGGTTCTGTGTATGAGACAGTTTACGATTTTTCCTTCCGAAATCAGGAGTACGTTTCCTCCTCCGAAGATTTCGAATACAAGTTGGAAATCCGTGTCGGCCTTTTTCAGCTCCATGATTACGACACGGTCGAAACCCGCCTGACGGACTTTGCCGATTCGAGCACTGTCCAAACGTTTCCGCAGGAACGAGGCGAAAGATGTGGGCATCGCGGGAGTATCCAGCTTTTC
>CAZPQO010000181.1:0-1798 GCA_964588745.1 uncultured Methanomassiliicoccales archaeon
CCACAATGTCTTTGTTTCCCGAAATGCTCAGAACCGTGGGGCCTCCGATACCGGCAAGGAATTTCTCCACTTCCGACAGTTTGTTCACGGGAACGTTGGCCATGAGGTATTTTCTTCCTTCGGCATCGATGACGCTGCGTATGGCGTCGGCCACTTCCATAATAGTTTCTTTCTTTTCTGCCAACGCTTTCTCGGTGGTGACGATGGCTGCCTGGGATTCGAACATGATGGCGGCTTCCCTCAAACGGTTCATTTTCAGAGTCGAACCGGAGGAAACCAAATCCACTATGTAATCGGAAACTCCCAAATAAGGCATTATTTCCGCCGCGCCGGATATCGTGACTATCTTCACTTCTTTTCCGACGGAATCGAAATACTTCTTCGTCACATTGGGGAAGGAGGTGGCGATTCTCGATCCGGGTTTTACGTCTTCGGCGGACTTTATGTCGGAACTGTCGGGAACCGCAAGGGAAAGACGGCAGTGACCGTAATCCAGATTCAATATGTTTTTCAAATCGTATCCGGATTCTTCGACTTGATCGAGACCGGTAATTCCTATGTCTATCGCTCCTGAATTCACGAATTCGGGAATGTCCTGGGCTCTGACAAGCATTACTTCTATGTCGCGGCCTTTGATGCCGATATACAGTTTTCTTCCCCATTCTTCGCCGATGTCGAGACCGGCTTTGGAAAGAAGTTCCGCGGACCTGCCGCTGAGTCTGCCTTTGTTCGGGATTGCTATTTTCAGTGTCATTTGATTCCTCTTCCGAAAACGGCTCATATCAGGCCTTTTGCCTTTGCCATTTCCGCGTTGAGTATTGAGCCTCCGGCTCCGCCTCTTATGGTATTATGGGACAGAACGAAAGCTTTGTAGTATCCGTTGCTTGCACGGAGTCTTCCGACGGTGACGGCCATGCCTCTCGCCCGTTCGGGAGAACCCGCGTAGAGATCGAAAGTGGGTTGGGGCCGGTCTTCTTCGCTTCTTACGATTATCGGCGCCTCGGGCGCGGAAGGAAGATCCAATGCCTGAGCCTCCCCTCTGAACGTGGAGAGCGTTTCGGACATTTCACTGAGCGAAGGACTGTCCCTGAGTTTCATGACCAAGGCTTCGGTGTGACCGTCAACGACGGGGACCCGGGCACAGTTGGCCATGACTCTGATATCCGCGAAATGGAACATGTTTCCGTCGAAAATGCCCAGCATCTTCGCCAGTTCGGCTTCGATTTTTTCCTCCTCTCCGCTTATGAAGGGCACCACGTTGCCCATGGCATCAAGGGAAGGCACGCCGGGATATCCTGCGCCGGACAGTGCCTGATAGGTGGACACGAACACTTCTTCGAGTCCGTATTCCGCGTCGATGACCTTCAACGGCAAAGCGATGCCGGTGGTCGAACAGTTGGCGTTGGTGATTATGAATCCGCCGGCATCTTCGTAACATTTCTGTTCTTTGATGGATGTCAGAAGATCGGGATTAATTTCGGGAACCAGTATCGGCACCGTGGGATCCATTCTGTGGGACCCCGCATTGGAAAACACGGCCATTCCGGCCTTTGCCAGATCGGTTTCGGTGGGACCGGCCAGATCTCCGGGCAAACCGCTGAACGCAACTTCGGCATCCGCGGCTATGTTTTCGATGTCCATCACTTCGATGGCTCTTTCCAGCGTATCTTCGTTGAACGTGTGATCTTTGATTTTGAGGACGTCAGCCATCTTTTTTCCTGCGGATCTCTCCGAGGCGTACAATCCTCCAATCTCGAAATAAGGGTGGTCCTCGAGCATGTGAATGAATCTCTGTCCT
>CAZPQO010000182.1:0-1793 GCA_964588745.1 uncultured Methanomassiliicoccales archaeon
ACAGACATACCCAAAGCCGTCAGTGAAATGTATCGTGTTCTCAAATCCGACGGTATCTGCGTGGTTGCCGAATTGGCAAGACCCACAAACCGTCTGATCCGTCCTTTTTACAATTTCTACATGGACCGTATAATTCCCCGTTACGGACGGAAATATGACAAAGGCCGTTCTATAGACGGAAGAGAGCCCGCCTATGATTGGTTGACTGCATCCATAGAAGGATTCCCTTACGGAAAAGAAATGACCGACATATTCCTGAGTGCCGGTTTTGACGAGGCAAAGTTCTTCGTAAAAAGTTTCGGTGCCGTAAACATATACGTTGGAATCAAAAAGTGAATAACCGGCCCGAAAGCCGGTGATGGTTTCAAGGTTTTTCTTTTGGACTTTCGTAGAACGCTTTGAGAGCCAGATACAGAGTATATACGTCGGCTTTTGACGTGATCTCCACGGGCGCGTGCATGGAAAGCACGGGAACCCCCATGTCAACCGTATCCAGATTGTGCAACGAAATCTCCGAAGCTACGGTACCGCCTCCTCCCGCGTCTATTTTGCCCAGTTCTCCGACCTGCCACTGGATCCCGGCATCGTCCAGGATACTTCTCAGGAATCCCATTGTTTCCGCGGAAGCGTCGTTTGTGGAATATTTGCCGCCGGACCCGGTGTATTTGGATACCACGGGACCGCGTCCCAGATAGGAACAGTTGGTGGGTTCGTAAACATCCATGAACGCAGGGTCTATCGCGGCGTTCACGTCGCATGAGAGACACATGGACCTTTGGAGGATGTGACGGACTTTGAGGCCGTAAGTGTCAGCAATGTCTTCCAGGAAGTCCCTGAAGAAGAAAGACCTCATTCCTGAGGGGCCGTCCGAACCTGTTTCCTCTTTGTCGGCGAACACGGTCAGCGTAGTGTATTCCGGTTCGGTGACTTCTATTTCGGCCATAAGGTTCGTGTATGCACAGACACTGTCATCCTGTCCGTAGGCTCCGATCATGGATCTGTCCAATCCGAAGTCCATGGGTTTCGCGGCGGGAACGGCGCAAAGTTCGGCGGTAAGGAAATCTTTCTCAGTAATTCCGTATTTCTCGTTCAGGATGTTCATGATGTTGAGTTTCACCTTTTCGGAAACTTTGTCATCATCATAGGGCCAGGAACCGATGAGTATGTTCATGTCCTCGGCATCGAAAGCCTCGGCCACGGGTTTCTTCATCTGATTTCTGGCAAGATGGGGCAACAAATCCGTAACGCAGAAATGAGGTTCGCCATCCTCCTCTCCGATGACTATCTTTATTTTCTTTCCGTCTTCGGTGCAAACCACACCATGAAGGGAAAGCGGTATCGTGAACCACTGATATTTCTTGATTCCGCCGTAATAGTGGGTCTTGAAGTAAGCCATCCCGGTGCTTTCGAACAACGGATTCGGCTTAAGGTCCAAACGGGGGCTGTCGATATGGCTTATGCCGATTCTCATTCCTTCCGCCACAGGCCTTTTCCCCATTGTAACCATCAGAAGACTTCTGTCCCTGTTGTTTAGGTAAAACTTATCGCCCGGAACATATTTTTTTCCACGGATATATTCGGTGTATCCTTTCGATTCCAGAAGAGGTATTGTGAAATCGACAACCTCTCTTTCGGTCTTGCAATTCAGGAATTCTTTGTATCCTTCGCAGAATTCCATCGATTTCTCCAGAAGGGAATGGTCCTTCTCGCCGAGGTTCTTGGAGGTGACCAGCAACTCGTCCGCGAGTTGCTGACCTTTGGTTTTGTCTTTATCCATGAAAGGTTAACGAATC
>CAZPQO010000183.1:0-1781 GCA_964588745.1 uncultured Methanomassiliicoccales archaeon
CCTCAACTTTGAGCTTCCATTCTCCGTCAGGTACCGGGAATGTTTTGCCAAGTTTGGAAATACTGGAAATAAGGAATACCTCGCCGGAATCATCCGTCAGAGTGAATTCTGTTCCTGCCGTGGATTTGATTAAAATGAAGTTGCCGTCATCGATAACGGATATGTTGCACGATACGGAATCTTCCCCTACGGTTGCGGTTATCACAGTTGATCCTTTGTTCTTGGGCGTAAGGAGTCCGCTCGCATTGATTTCGGCGACTGTTTTGTCGCTTGATTCGTACGCGACAGTGTCTTCGGCGGAGAATCCGAACTGAAGATGAACCGGAACGCCGATGTCGACAGAAATCTTGAATCCGTCCTTAACTTCATAGGAGGGAGTGTCGACAGTCACCGTGCAAGTGGCCGAAACGTTGTCATTCAGCTTGACGGTGATGACCGCTTCACCCACAGAATGAGCTTCCATGTGCAACTGTTTGTATGTGCCCCATTCGATAAAGGCAGTCACAATACTGTTATCGCTTGAAGTTGCGGTAGCGACATCAGTAGTATTCGATGGCGTCACGGTGAAATTGAAAAATGCTTTTTCACCTATATTCAGACTTTTCGACGACGTCAGATTCATAGCCGTCGCCGGAATTTCGTCTATTGCGGCATCATTTGCAGGAGATATTCCGTCCTGCAAAAAATAACCGTTTGAGAAATCGCCGTCAAAATTATCCGACAATCCCCATAAGCCGGAGCCTATTGCTGCAAAGGGCCCGGCAATCATCATTAACGCAACCACGGTTGCGAAAAATTTTTCTTTTTTCATTGATGACATGTGTTCACCTTGGTTTCTTGAACGGAGGAAAACGGCCTTTTTTACAAGCCCGATCTCTCAATATTACTTCGTCCAAGAGATAACTTGTCGATTTTTATGAGATGATTTAAAGAGATGCCGTATTGGTTGGATGTTACTGCCAATTTATTACGCGGTTATCAACAACAGCAACAAAAGCCAATGTTTTTACCGAATTCTTTCGGGTACAATATCGACGGGCATACAGGCATTTTCCAAGTTCCGCAATATGTGTGAATTATGAAAACGGGAACCTCCGTGATGCCGCGGACAATCGTCGCATTACAATCTGCAGGACGGTTACCGCTATCTCCGTGCATCACTCCTTTTCCGAAGGTTTCTCTCGGACCGTAAAAGATGTCTCCCGGTGATTCTCATCCCGTTGAACCGCATCATCCTGAACCGGTTGCCGCTCATCGTCATATCCGACGGACGGGTCCGGCTCTGAATCCTCGTCTTCGCCGTCGGGAAATCCGGATGCGGACTTTTTCTTGCGGAACTCAGAAGCCACATCGATCAAGAATATCGAAACAAGAATTGCCAGTAAAGAAATGCCCAGGGAAGGAAGACTGTTCGGAACGTTTTCATCCACTGTTGATTTCTTGCCGTTGAAAATCATTTTCAAACACCCCAACCAAGGAATTTCCGCAACGGGAACGGATTTTATCATATCATAAGTGACAAGAGGGGATAGACCCGGCTGATCGACGTAATTGTTATTGTCTCCTTTTGTGACGTAACCCGCCGTTTCCACATCGTTATCGGAAATTATCCTGTCCAAATCCACGGTTACGTTTCTATTCTTATGTCCCACATCAAACAGCGTCAGTATTCCCGTCAGTGCATCGGGATCCGTCGCCCCTGTGTCGCAAGACCACATAGGCGTTCCGCTGTCATCGGTGTATTTGTTCAAGTGATGAACTTTTACAGCTTTGTTCAAACC
>CAZPQO010000184.1:0-1776 GCA_964588745.1 uncultured Methanomassiliicoccales archaeon
GCCGATAGCTTCTCTTCAACGAAACCGCAACAAGGTTTCTTTTTTATAAATCCGAAGCGGGAATCCGGACAACGGATGCTCTTGAAGAGCGAAGTTTATTTTCATGCGACGGTATATGGGTCCGATGTCAGTTTTTAAAAACATAAGCAGTTCCAAAACATTCAGGCTGAAAGATCTGATTACGGAAGGAAGAGGTCAGACAATCAGTTACGGTATGCTGGATAATTCCGAAGTCGCGATTTACATGTATTTCTTCGATGAGGGCGAAGGAATAAGCGAGATGAAATCCCCGTTCCAAAATCTGATCAAGGTTCTTGACGGAACGCTTAGGATCGAAGGGGAATCGGCAGTGGAACTGAAAGCGGGCGATGTCTACATCGTTCCGCAAAACACGGATGTGGAGATTACGGCCGCAAAGTCTGTTAAGTACATGAGCATATTACTTCCCATGGAAGGTCAACTTATCAAAAACATAGATTTATCGACCAAGCTGGTAGCAAAAGAACTGATAGATTACCGTCCCGGACAGGTTGCGAATCTCACTCTCGTGAATAAACCCGGCCTGAATCTGTCGGTTATCGCCGTAGATGAGGGAGAAGGTCTCAAGACTCACACGGCTCCCGGCGATGCGATGGTCGTAGCTCTCGACGGTGAGGCAATAATCACCATTGCAGATGAGGAATTCATTGTCAAGGAAGGTGAAACAATCGTTTTGCCAAAAGATATCCCTCACGCGGTGTACGGAACTATTCCGTTCAAGTTTTTGCTGATTCTTGTAAAAGACGCCGAAGCGAAGAAGCCGATCACTCCGAATTGATCGGAATCGGATTTCTAAAAAACTTTTTATCACGTTTTTTATTCAATCGTTGGAGACTCTGTTGACGCAGTATGATGACATAGAGAATGAGAGTGCGGATGCCGGGATTTGAACCCAAGTTCTAACCTTGGCAAGGTCAAGTGATAACCAGCTACACCACATCCGCGGATAAATTCTTGATTGGGTTTTTCAATATATACTTTTTCATCGATACGAGGTTTTTATCGTTTATCAAAATAGAATTGCCATCAATAGTAGCCCAAAACAGTGGCTCTGGCAGTTACGTGTTTCATCTCTGGAGCCTTTCTGTTTATTCCGATGATGGCGCTCGAGCAGCCCTCGCCCGATTCTACTTTGAAACGTTCCCTCAGCATGATGTCAGTATATCTGCCGGGATAGAACAATGAAGCGGATTCCACGTCGGGATCATCCTTCAGGAAATCGGCATCTATCGGTTTCATTACAACGGCAACGGGGCCTTCTTCGACCCTGTCGGAAAATAATACAAAATCTTCAGCAAGCCATATGTTATGGATACAGGCGGAATAGACACCTTTCATTGAATGGTCTATCATTTTTCCTATCTCTATCCCCATGTTATCGTAAATCACGATGGAGCCGTCCATGCGCGGTTCCAGCAAACCATTGCTGAAAACGCATACCGCATATGAACTTTCAAGGCACACCTTTGCGGCTTGATTAAAAAAAGGCATCCCTAACCATTCTCTGGCGGGAGATTCTTCCCTTATGACGCTGTAAAGAGTCTTCGCATCCAGTATATGTGCTTCGGTAACATTCGGATGGCTCTTTATGGTTTTTAGAGTGTTTGAGATTTCCATAATCGAGGTATTGTCAGTGGGATATATAATCCAACCTACTTCTAAAATCATGAGTTCTTATCAATTCGGGAGTCCTGTTCAAATTAGTCGGATAATCAAACTCAAACATTTTTGTTTTTT
>CAZPQO010000185.1:0-1769 GCA_964588745.1 uncultured Methanomassiliicoccales archaeon
TAATCGATATCACATATTCCGCAATCGGCTGACGGTAAACAATTCCCGTCGATTTCCGGAGTGATGTTGTTGGAACAAGCAGAATTGAATCAGAGAGCAAAAGACGCGGTTTTGGCATACGACATCAAAGAATGTGTTTTGGTATCGAAGGAAGCAATTTCATCCGGAGCCGATCTTATGGATTTGGTTCATAACGGATTCACGCTCGGAATCAGAGTCGTCGGCAATCTCTTCCAGGAGAAGAAGTCAACTCTTGCCCATATAATGGCGGCCTCCGAAGCAATGAACGCAGGCATTGACGTGCTGACGCCCGAAATTAAGAAATCCGGTAGAGTTTCCGAATCGGAACTTGGAACATTTCTTATATGCACCGTTCAGGGGGACATACATTCCATCGGCAAAGACATCGTCGCGGTCATGATGAACATTGCGGGATTCAACGTAATCAATCTCGGCAGAGACGTTCCCATTGAAGAAATCGTCGAAGCCGTGAGGGAACACAAACCTTTTGCGGTAGGAACTTCAGCTCTCATGACAACTACCATCCTCAATCAGAAAGTTTTGGAAGACGTCCTGTGCAAAAGCGGACTCAGGGAAGGTTTGATCACAAACGTCGGCGGGGCTCCCGTGACACAGCAATGGTGTGACGAAATAGGTGCGGATGTTTATTCGGAAAACGCATCGGATTGCGTCAAAAAAATGGTTTCCGCCACAGTGTTTATTTGATATTTTTCAATAAAAACCATTTGTTTTCATAAGGATCATCCAAGCCGATTTCAGGATGGATATATACCTTGTCGTCAAAGTCTGGGATATGCTGGCACAATGACAAAAATATTTTCCGGGAATCGGAAAACATATGCAATGTCACGGTTCCCGCCTTACTTGTAACAGCTATTATATAGTTACAATCACAAATCCCGTACGGATGGGGGACGGTCCGGTGACCAGCTGGCCTCTAGAGCCTCGCTAGCGGGGTTCGACACCCCGGTCTCTCGCCATAACGGAAATATGTGATTCAATGGTCATTCGTTACACAGAATCTCAGATACAGAAATTAAGGGAATACGGGGACGGTCCCGTTGACGAATCAGAGTTTTCTGACAATGGCGAAAGAGACAGATCGTTCACCAAACTGATGGCCGCTGAGATATCGGCAAATAATTCCGCCATAAAAAATATTATTCTGAACCCCGAAGGGCATGATTTGGTAAAGTTGGAAAGAGACCTTGCGAAAGCACTCATCGATTTGGGTTTCATCGAGGTCAGAACTCCGACAATGATGTCAATATCGTCACTTAAGAAGATGACGATCGACGAAGACCATCCTCTTTACAGACAGGTGTTCTTCATCGACAAAAAACGTTGTCTCAGACCCATGTTGGCTCCGAATCTCTATCAGTATATGCGGAAGCTACGTACCCACACGGACGGAATAATAAAATTCTTCGAAATCGGTTCCTGTTTCAGGAAAGAATCCAACAGCGGGCAGCATCTTGACGAATTCACGATGCTGAATCTTGTCGTGCAGGGTCAACTGGAAGACCCTGTCGCGGAACTTAGGAAACTGATTGACGTGATAATGAACGTAATCGGTCTGGAATATGAAACGGCCAGGGAAGAATCGGACGTGTACGTCGAAACTCTGGATGTTGAAGTTGACGGCGTGGAAGTGGCTTCCGGAGCCGTCGGACCCCACAGACTCGATGCGGCACACGACCTTCATGAGCCATGGTGCGGAGTCGGATTCGGACTCGAACGCCTGTTGG
>CAZPQO010000186.1:0-1748 GCA_964588745.1 uncultured Methanomassiliicoccales archaeon
ATTTAACAATGTCCGCTCCGAGTTCGGTTGCCACTCTTGCGCTGTGTGCGACAGAATCCGGATCGAAAGGATCCGTAATCCCCGGCCCTCTGGCGTAAGCCATCACAAGAAGCGGAACTCCCCATTCGGAGCAGTCTTTCGATACACGTCCCAAGTCTTCCAGCATATCGGGTTCAGTTTCCGCTCCGACGTTGATGTGAACCGATACGGCGTCGGCTCCGAGTTTCAGAGCTTCAGTGACTTCGGTGACCAAAACTTTGCTGTTATTGGTGGAGCCCATATCAGTTGATGCCGAAAGGTGGACCATCAATCCTATATCATGGCCTCCGGCACGGTAGCCGTGGCGGACGATTCCCTTATGCATCAACACTGCTGTCGCTCCTCCGCTGGCTATTGCGTCCACCGTGCGTTTCATATCTGTCAGTCCTTCGACGGGACCTATGGAAACGCCGTGGTCGAGAGGAACAATCACGCAATTTCCTGTTCTCCGATCCGTGATTCTTTCCATTCTGATATTTTTTCCGAACATGTTAATCCGTGTCCCGTGCTAACATGTAGCACGACATATAAATTAATTCCCCTGCCTGTTTTTCATCGACTTAATGAAATCAGCTCAAAGCGGCGGAAGCGGCTTCCATTGCGGCTATATCGGAATCGGAATCCGTTATGACAACTGCGATTCCCTTTGACAGCAGCATTTTTTCAGGCATGCGCCCTATTTCGGATACCGCAACGGCTCTCACTCCATCCAACATAGATATAATGGAGCGGATTCTTTTACTGTGTTCTTCTCCGGCGACAGGGGTTCCTTCGGGAGATTTCACGTCCTTTATGAATCTCACAGTCTTACCGTCCGAAGCGTAAACCCTGAAAATTTTGGCGTTTCCGAAACCGCTGTCGGTTCTGACTCCGTCGGAACTCGCAACCGCAACCAACATTTCCTCGTCATCGGGATGTTCTTCAAAAACAACATTCGGCCCTCCGGACTTGGATCCGCAGACCGAACCGCATTCGTCCGACATTATGAATTCCGAAGATCTGTCATCGGCCAGCAGACCTATGGCGTCCGCACGGCACTGTTTGCAGTGCCGCATCATCTTGGCATCCTGTTCGCAAAGATCCATCATGGCCTTTCTTTCTTCGGGTGTCGGAGCTCTGAGGTGTTCGAATTTGGTTCCCGCTACGGGAATCAGCGGCAATATGTTGATGATATATGCTCCCAAATCCTTGACGGTCTTCACAATCTCGGGAATATGCCCGTCGTTGATGCCGGGAATCATAACTATGTTGATTTTAACCAACATACCGAGTTCGACACATTTGCGGATTCCTTCCAATTGGTTCCCGATAAGCCGTTCAGCGGCTTCTTTACCTCTGAGTTTATTTCCGTTCCAAAGGACCAAACTATAGATTTTTTCACCGATTTCGGCATCGATGGCGTTCATAGTGACGGTCATGAACCTGACTCCCAGGTCGTAAAGTTCTTCAGCACGTTCCGGAAGGGCCAAACCGTTTGTGGAAAGACAGGCGGTAAGATCAGGGTATTTTTCACTTACAAGCTTCAAAGTTTCAAAAGTTTCTTCGTTCGCCAAAGGATCTCCCGGCCCTGCAATTCCCAACACTTTAAGATAAGGGATTTTCTCAAGAACTACGCCTATTTTTTCCGTGGCTTGTTCCGGGGTAAGGACTTTGCTTGTGACTCCGGGGCGGGATTCGTTAACGCAATCATATCGTCTGTTGCAGTAATT
>CAZPQO010000187.1:0-1736 GCA_964588745.1 uncultured Methanomassiliicoccales archaeon
AAAGGGAAGGTTATAATTCTCCCTGTCGTCTATCATGGTGAATCTGCTGAGATGCAAAAGAATTCTTTCACGTATCGTAATTCTATCCATATTAACGGTCGTTTATATCCTTACCAATTAATAAAATAGTGCCTTCATTGAATCTGAAAGTAATGTATACCTTCAACCATTCGCTGTTACGATGAAGAAATTGTTGGTATGCAGCGAACGGGACATTCCCTCTGTAAATATGAGGGATTGTTTGCTGAACCTGACGGAATGGGAAGAGAAAGATTCCTGCGAAGACGGCACCATGCTGAAGTCTGACGGAATGTACATGCTGTCCTCAGAGAGATGGCATGTGGATTTCGATAACGTTGTCGACGTATCGATAAAAATGGGCGTGGACCCCGAACTTGTGATATTCATGTCAAGACATTCATCCAAAAGCGAACGCCCAACTCTGACCGTTCACCCTTTGGGAAATTATCATGGAAACGATTTGGGCGGACTTCCTGAAAAATTGGTGAAAGCCGCACCCCATCAAATGTCGGATACGCTTCGGAGCATTTCTAAAATCAACGACCTTGAAGACACGGAAGTGGCTTTCGAGGTAACACATCACGGCCCCTGGTTGGACCGCCCCACTTTTTTCATCGAAGTCGGGAGCAACGAAGAACACTGGAACAACAAACACGCCGCGGAGATCCTGGCAAAGGCATTGATGGATGACGTGAAAAGCGACTATCCTGCAGTAATCGGAATCGGCGGAGGCCATTATGCTCCGAGATTCACCGAATCCGCATTGTCCAGAAAAGTGGATTTCGGCCATATGATTCCCAATTACCATTTGGAAGAAAGTGACGACGAAGACATTGCGCGGATGATACGGGATGCCTGCGAAGCGACGGATACGAAAGTCGTGTTCCTCCATCGCAAATCCATGAAAGGCAAACTCGCTTCAAGAATACGTGACGTGTCAGAATCGGAAGGTTTTGAAGTTACGGGTTCTTCGGACTTCGATCCCGTCGATCAGTGAGAATCCACAAAAGTCCCTTTGATCCCCTTTCCGAGAATGGCGGAACGCAGATCGTCCAAATCCCTTCCGTGAACGGTCAGGATATCTATCCGGTTCTCTTTGGCTATCCGGACACCAAGAGGGTCGAAGACTCCGGATTTGGAAGCTCCGTGTTCTCCGTAAACAAGTTTTTCCAAATCGTGTATTGTGATCCTGGAATATCTTTCGGCATCACCGTTGGAGTTGGGGTCATCGGAATATACGGCGTCGACGGAGGTGGCATTCACGATACGGTCCGCGCCGATCCCCCTTGCAAGCATGGATGCGACGGCATCGGTGGTGTGTCCCGGAACCGTTCCTCCGATCACGACGATGTTTCCTTTCTCGAACAACAGAACCGCTTCTTCGATGGTTTCGGGAATATTCGGAAAGTTTCCGTTTCCCAAAGCCATATCCAACAATCCGGCGTTCATTCTTGTAGCGGCGATTCCGAAAAGATCCTGTTCGTATATGTCTCCGCCGAGTTCACGGCAGACGGATGCATAATAACGGGCGGTTTTTCCCCCGCCGCACACGACGGATATTCTGACTTCAGAAGACAATTCTTTAAGCAAATCAGCCAATTTTATGATATATTCATGGTCCGCATTGCCCGGTATAAGAATGGAACCGCCTATAGAAACTACTACTTTTTCCGTCATGAGACCAATACTTATATTAGATAAGCAGACTTGACTTA
>CAZPQO010000188.1:0-1707 GCA_964588745.1 uncultured Methanomassiliicoccales archaeon
GAAAGTGTTATAAGTAACACATCCACATACTGCGACAGTGACAAATTGACGCAATTGATAGGAAACTATCACGCCGAAGGATGGAGAGTCATGGATATCTTCGCCTACGACAATTCACCGGGATTCATGATGAATTTCATTCTCAGAAAAGACGGAGATATTCTTAGAGTCACTTCCGACGTGGAAGACACGTATCCCGCCGTCACTCCCGCCGTTCCCTCCGCATCGCTGTTCGAAAGAAAGTTATGGGAAATGAACGGCATCGTTCCCGAAGGTCATGACAATCTGACACCGGTTATTTACCGGAGGAAAGGTGACGGCTACCCTCTTCAGAAAGAACCTTACATTACTTTTGACGAAACCCGGATACCCATACCGAAGAACCGTCTTGCCGGCCCGGGAGTGTTCGAAATACCCGTGGGTCCCGTGCATGCCGGAGTGATAGAACCGGGACATTTCAGATTCAGCACCGCCGGAGAACCCATTCTTGAACTGAATGTCCATCTGGGATATACGCACAAAGGAATCGAGAAACTGATGGAGGGTTCCGTTGACCGCAATCTCTCCCATCTTGCGGAAAGGATTTCCGGAGATAACGCGGTGGCTCACAGTCTTGCCCACGCCCACACGATGGAAGGTCTGACGGAAATACCCGAAAGGGCCCGCATAATACGCGTAATACTGGCGGAACTGGAAAGAATTCACAATCATCTGGAAGTCATGTCGGGACTTTGCACCGATACCGCGTTCTGCGTTGCGGCGGCTTTCGGGCAGGAAGCCCGGGAGATACTGCTGAGAACCAATGAGGAAGTTTTCGGAAACAGACTTCTGATGGGGAACGTGGTTCCCGGCGGAGTGAAGAGAAATCTCACGCCGGAGAAAATCAAGAAAATCGAAAATGCGGTCATGAAAGTAAGTTTTGCGGCTTCCAAATTGGACGGATACATGAGAAAATCCCCGTCGGAAACAGACAGATTGGAAACCACGGGAATCCTTACGAAGGAGTACGCCGAGAATCTTGGAACTGTCGGGGTAATCGCAAGGGCAAGCGGAATCGAATCCGACGTCAGAAAAGAAGTTCCCTACGATGAATACGGGAATCTGTCTTTGAATGTCGTAACGGAAAAGAAAGGAGACTGTCTTGCCAGATCCACGGTCAGAGCCCACGAGATATGCGAATCGATCAGCCTGATACTTCAATGCCTGACTAAGATAGAAACCGGAGACATTTTCACCGAACCGGAAATACCCAGAGGAATGGCCTGCGGAATAATCGAGTCTCCCAGAGGAGAGCTTCTGCACTGTGCGGAAATCATCGACAACGAAATTTGGAGATACAGTATAAGGGATCCTTCCTTCGTGAACTGGCCGGCCCTTGAGGTATCGGTGCTGAAGGATATCATTCCCGATTTCCCGTTGATCAACAAAAGCTTCGGACTGTCCTACAGCGGGAATGATGTATGAGGTAAAAGAATGATAAGAAGAAGTCTGTTGAATTTCTTTTCGAGAAACAAACCCGCCGAATCCCTCAAGGACATGAAGAAAACGCCTTTGATGATGCCTTTCGTCGATGAGGGCTGCGGAAGGTGCGGAAGGTGCGCGGACATCTGTCCCTCTTACGCCATAGAGATAGGCGAAGAATGGACAATAGACGCCGGGAAATGCATATTCTGCATGGATTGCCTCGACGTGTGTCCGATGGGAATC
>CAZPQO010000189.1:0-1697 GCA_964588745.1 uncultured Methanomassiliicoccales archaeon
CGGCCGAAGAACGCGGAAGAACAAGGTCAGCAATCAGCGGAAGCCTTCACTTCCGCCAGTCTTTGCACGCCACTTTTGAATCCACGTATCAATTAAAAATCTTATTTATAAACTCTAACTCGGTAAACTTGGGTATAAGTTCATGAAGAGGGCTCGGAAGCCTTTGGCTTCCTGCCCCTCTTCTTCTTGATTCCTTTGAGCCTGTCCAGATCCTCCGGGGTGCTGTACATGAAGACTCCCAGTTTTGCGTCCAGATCCCTTACGTCCTTCGGAACCGTCTGCCTGATTTCCGCATCGCCGGTGATCTTTTTCATAGTCGCATAAACGTCCAGGACATCCTCCGGACTGTATGACGAGGCCAAATCCGCCTCGTCGATGAGTTTCGCAAGTTCGAATCGTATCAGTCCCGCCACGAAAGTGACGAAAAGATGACCCATTACGTGAGCGTCGTCGTGCATGTGCATCTTGTCCGCGGACAGCACGTTCTTGGCCGAATCGAAGAAGTTCTCTATCTCGCAACGGGCCTTGTAGATGCGATAGACTTCCTTCGGATCCATCTCCTTCGATGAGACCAGCACGAAATTGCCGGCCCTATCAAGCTTAAGGTCACGCTTCCGGCCCAGTTCCCGGGCCTTCAGCGTGTCCACGAGCTCATCGTTTCGATGACTGAGGTTCTCGAAACGGTACGCCCACTCATCCCCGGACACTTTGGCCGATCCGAATCCGACCGCCGAATCCCTCCACCTGAAGATACTGCCTTCCGAGACCTGCACCATGCCGTAGACTTTGGAATCGCGTTTGACGGCCACGAGATAGTCCAGTTCCTTCTCCCGGATTTCCTTCAGGAGATTCCTGTTGAAGTATCCGCGGTCCATCACCAGAAGCGTGCCCTCATCTATGCGGAACTCGTCCAGCATCGAAATCGCGGAGCCCTCTTTGACGTTTCCGGGAACCGCCCTCATGTACTGCGGCCGGCCGGAGGCCAGGCCGCATCCCACGAGGAGATTGAACTGCGGACAGGAAAGACGGAAGCGGTTGTACCCCGTCTTCAGCATCATGGCACCGCGTGCCTTGGAAAATATGACGGACATGTCGACGGCCATCATCCCGTCCCTGTTTTCCAGACGGTTGAAGAACATGTCCTGTGCCGTCCTCGACAGACCGACTCTCTCCAATGTCTCGGAAAGGCTCTTCGGGGACGTGTTCGGGCGCAGCCCGAACACATCCTCTAGCCTGTTCCAGCATCTCCCGGCTTTGTTCAGTTCCCCGCGACCCAGTATGCGGGCGGTGGCGAGTTCGACAATCTCCCCGTAATCGTTGGGGAAGGCAAATCTGAGAGCAGGAACAATCGGTTCCGTGAACCTGGCCAGCAGTCTTGCGTTGCCGCTGTCGACGATGGTGGCGGCCTCGACACGGCTCCTTTGGGGCCTGGGCTCCGTCAGAGTACCGTCCGGCTGCAGAATTCCGCGGTATTCTGAGATTTTCCGTCTCTTTTTGGTATCCGGGTCCCATTTTGTGGTCGCCCACTTGACAATGTGGGAATCCCCCCGTTTCTCGATCGTAAGACCGGTTTTGCCCATTTCCCGTTGCTTCCGAAGCCATTTCTTTGCCCAGTCGTCTGGTTTACTGCTCATGTTATACCTAATGGGGTATAAGTATATAATAATATCTGTATATAAAGAAAAACAACAAAACAG
>CAZPQO010000190.1:0-1689 GCA_964588745.1 uncultured Methanomassiliicoccales archaeon
CCCGCTTGATTTCCTTGTAGGTCTTGATGTTGGAAGCCCTTTCCTTCTTGAAGTCAACGGCTTTTGCGATTCCTACGCCGTGTTCGCCGGTAACGGTTCCGTCAAGTTCGATACACTTTTCGAATATTTCGCTGACAGCCGCCATACCGCGTTCCCAGTTGTCTTTGCTGTAAGGATCCACCATCATCTTCGTATGAAGGTTTCCGTCGGAGGCATGTCCGTAAGTCGCGACGATTACGCCGTACTTGTCGGCAATCTCCCTGAATGCGGTGATTGCTTCGGGCACTCTCGATACGGGAACTCCCATATCGTCCGCAAGCGATACGGATACGAATCCGGGCTTGAGTGCGGACAATGAAGTCATGACGGATTTCCTCGCGTCGGTCCATTTGGCGATTTCTGCCTTGTCATGGGACGCAACTACGCTGACTGCGTTGTTTTCCTTCGCGACTTCCTCGACTATCTTCAAATCCCTGTCGACTATTTCCTGAGATTCTCCGTCAACCTCGACGATAATCAGAGAGTTGCAGTCCGGCAACGGGTTTCCGCGGGCTTTGTTGACCGCGGATATCGCCAAGGAGTCCATGATTTCGCAGGATCCGGGAATCAAAGGTTTGGCAATCAGTGCCGCAATGCATTTTCCCGCATCTGCAACATCATCGAAAGCACAGATGCAGGATGCCGCGAACTTGGGCTTGGTCGTCAGTTTGAGGGTTACCTCGGTAATCACACCGAGCTGTCCTTCGGAACCGCAAAGCAGGCGGGCCAACTGGTAGCCGGAAGAATCCTTGATCGTTCTGGTACCTGCACGGACGATTTCCCCGTCAGCCTTTACAAAGGTCAGACCGAGAACCGCATCCCTGGTAGCACCGTATTTCACGGCTCTCATTCCGGAAGCGTTGTTTGCAACCATACCTCCGATGGTACATGCTTCGCCGGAACCGGGAGACGGAGGGAAAAAGAATCCGTATTTTCCCAATTCTTTGTTCAGATCTTCATATATGACGCCGGCTTCGACGTCCACCCACAGATCCGCAACGCTGATCTCCTTTATTTTCTTCATATGCTGCATCGAAAGAACGATGCCGCCTTTGATAGGAACAGCCGAGCCGCACAACCCTGTGCCTCCGCCTCTGGGAGTGACGGGGATTTTTTCCTCGTTGGCGATTTTCATTATTTCCGAAACCTGCTCGGTGGTTGTCGGCTGAATCACCATATCAGGGTTGCTATGATAGATCGAAGCGTCGAATCCGTAAGTGTAAAGGACTGCGGGATCCACAGAGTATCCGTCCTTGCCTACGACCTTCTCAATCTTTTCAATTATTCTTCGGTCCATATTTCACACCAACTACCTTATTCATTCTTCTGATTTATAAAGGATACGTAAATACACGCTGTTAAGTGCAAGATGAATCGGATCGGAATTCACAGGGCCACATCTTCAAAAAGTCCCGCGGAACATATAACGGGGATTAAGTTTTCATCTTTGCGGACAATCTTCGTACATCATCGTCGGGAAACCGCAAACCTGACATCATTACGGGCATAATCCAAAACTGCGCCGGACTTCGAAGAGGGATTTTATTCATTTTCCCGTTGCCACGGTTCAATTCCGCAACGGACCTACCAGAAGTTAATTTAAAAGGTAAACATACGGAATACTATGAAATCAAAAATAGTTCTTTTGGG
>CAZPQO010000191.1:0-1689 GCA_964588745.1 uncultured Methanomassiliicoccales archaeon
AAGAACATATTCGGTGAAAAGTTGGGATTCTCCCTGGTGTTGGATCCTTCCGAACAAGCGATGATGGTGTTCGTGAACGATGACGGAATTTTCAGAAAAGCGCGGATGGTCGTGTCCGAAGATCTGTGATCAGACCCAAATCGCGTGACGGCTTTTCATTTCGGTTTCGTTGCAGTCAAACTTTTTCATCAGATCGGCGATGAAACTGTCGAAGAACAGAAGAGCCGAACCTTCGAACACCGTTCCCAATGGGGCGTATTCGGGGTTTATGCAGGCGGGCTGCAAAAGAATGACCATATCGGAAGCGTGAGCGAGTTTGCTCCTGGAATCCGAAGTGAAGGACACGACGTAGGAACCGATCCTCCCTGCGATGTTCGCGGTGTTCACCACGGAAGCGGTTTCTCCCGTATTGGATATCAGCAAAGTGAGGTCGTTGCGGCCGATGATCGGAGTGGCCATCTCACCCACCAGGTGAACGTTGAGTCCCAACTGAACCAATCTCACCGCAAGCAGTTCCCCGACGAGTCCGGATCTTCCCGAACCGTAGATGAAGACCTTTCTGTTCGTCGAAATAAGTTCGGCCAGTTTCTCCCGCTGTTCGTCGGTTACCTGTGCCGCCGTTTCAAAGCATTTCTTCGAAAGGTATTCCAGCGCCGGATCCATATCATTCCTCTGCTTTCGCCGCCTGTTTCTTCATCTCTTTGAGATTCTTGGCGACTCTCTTGCTGAAAATCCTTTCTTCGATGATTCTCATGTATACCGCATCATGTTCCAACAACGGGGAGCATGAGATTATGGTGATGTCCGGGTTGATTTCGGTCACGGCTTCCGCCAAAGTCTCGAATTTCAGATCGCCCTTCTTGATGGGGGTGAGCTTCCGTTCCTCCCCGTCACTGTGTTCGACTCCGGAGAACTGGGAATACACGCATCCTTTGCTGTAAGTCTGAACATTCTCTATGACGTCGATGAAATCCTGGACTTCAAGCAGGGATCCGTCGGTGCGTGCGTGATGACGGGGGAAATTCAGCACGGGAACGACGTTGTCGAATTCCATGCACATATCCAAAATCTGATCCAAAGACCCGAAAGTCTCCTGGTGTCCGCTTATTTCGATGCCGAGGTTGGGTTTGACCCCCATCTCACTCCACCATTCCATCAGTTCGGCCACGTTTTCGTAAATGCGGGCATCGATGTCCTCGCGGTCCCCGGTTTCGTAAAGTCCGAGACTGGTGACGACGGTGGTTCCGTCCAAAGCGTTCAGAATCATGGCCGCATGCCGGATGCTTTCCATGCACATATCGGCCAAATGGGTCTCGGTTCCCAAATCCATGTAATAGGGTGCGTGGATGGACATGGTAACATCCATTCTCTTGGCGATTTCGCCGATTTCATAAAGGGACCCGAAAGTGTTGGACACGGGAGATGAAATGTAAAGCAGATCGTCGTCTTCCTCTATGGGCAGGTTCGGATCGCTCATCGGAATATCGTCTCTGATGATTTCAACGACGAAATCCTCTTCGATATCTTTGAGAGTCATCCCGATTTCTTCCTCCTCGGGCGGCCTGGAATAACTGTTCGGCCTGACCATTTGAATTTCCATTGCGGTAAGTCCGAGGTTGTGAACATCCTCAATACCGTCCTTGAGGGTACGGCCCTTGCACGATAGCGGTATGCCCGCAGGTCCGAATC
>CAZPQO010000192.1:0-1666 GCA_964588745.1 uncultured Methanomassiliicoccales archaeon
CGGGAAGCACGTTTTCGGTCCCTTCATTTATATTGAGTATGGGCGCATCCGCCTCTTCTCTGAATCTATCGATGATTTTGGAATCGTCGGTGAACAATGATGCCGATATTCCGCACTCGGTAACCAGCAGCTCTTCGAACATCGCTTCTGCGTCCGGAACGGAGATTATCGTCAAAATCGGCAATCCCGTGTCATAACTTCCAAGCTCGCATTCTCCGTAAGCGACTTCCACAACGGTGGGCTCCACGTAAGATCCTCCGTCTAAGAATTCGCCCCTTACCCTCTTTCCTCCAAGAATTGCGGAATCGGAATGTTTCTCCATGAGTTTCTGGAATTTGAGGAGATCTGTTTTCGACATAAGCGGACCCATGTCCGCTTCGAGTTCCGCGGGGTCGCCGACGACCAGGGTCTTGACGGATTCTTTGAGGGCTGCAATGAGATCTCTTCTTTGAGATTCGGTTACGATTACTTTGGAACAGGAAGATACTCTTTGACCTGCGCTCCTGAAAGCCGATTGTGCAATACTGTCGGCAACGGCTTCCATATTCTCGGTTTTATGGACAAGAATCGGATTCATCCCTTTGATTTCGCTTACGAATCTCAGTTCGTGATCTACGGGAAGGAACATGAGTTCATCGATTCTCTCCCCGTTTCCGGAAACGGCGATACCTTTGAGAATCGGGTCGTTTATGATTTCCCTGTCAGTTTCATGACTGTCTGAGGTCAGAATATTGAATACTCCGCCGGGCAACCCGGCCGCATCAAGGATCTCGCTGAACATGAACATGGGCATAGGACAATCCATGGCAGGAAGCGCGACAACGGTGTTTCCGGCAAGCATGGCGTAAACCGCGGCACCAGCGGGGAATGCCAGAGGAGAATTGTGCTCGGAGATTATACCCCAAACTCCGAGAGGCTCGGTCTGTTCCGCCTTAGCGCAGGCGTCTTCGATTATCCCGATTAACCTATCGGATTCTTCGAGGCAGTCCTCCATCACCATCCCCGTGCTGATTGTTATACAGGCTGCGAGTCTGAATTTCTTGGCTTTGACTTTTTCGAGAATGTTTTTGAAAATATCAACACGTTCCGAAGGCTTCAAAGAAGACCAGCCGTCAAAGGCTTTCTTGGCTACTTGGACCGCATATGCGGCGGTTCCTTTTTCGGGGCGTTGAAATTTACCGAAGATGATTGTCTCATCTATAGGACTGGAAAGCTGATAGTCCAGACCGGATGCCACTTTTAGACCTCCTATGAAACTGGGATATCCCGTCTTCTCCGTGGATAGAATGACTTCGAACTCTCTGGAAAAGAGTTTTTCATTTTCGGCATTCTTTGAAATGCGGTCAGACTCAGACATATCCGAGGTAATGGATTGCTTATGTTAATCTTTGTTCCTGCGTGCTGTCGCGTTCGTCTGTCCGTTCAATCATTTATCCTTCTTCTGTGGATTTCCGCTGTCTTTTCATTGTTGAGCGGGATCATGCAATGATTGGATATCGAGACGGTCCGAATACATGCCCCCGATGCTCGAGTAATCGATCGTGCGAGACTTGTATGCGCGAGCGTTAAATACAGTCAGTATATTGTTGCAAATCAGGACTCGTGGTCTAGTGGTTATGACGTCGCCTTCACACGGCGAAGGTCGCCGGTTCAAATCCGGCCGGGT
>CAZPQO010000193.1:0-1631 GCA_964588745.1 uncultured Methanomassiliicoccales archaeon
AACTTCCACAAGTTTCGGAAGGTCTTTGGTGTTTTTCGCTTCGATTGCCTTTGTCACCACGGGCTCTGAATAGTGAGCCATTCTTTCAAAGGGTTCCGCATCCTTGATGGATGTGAGAGTGGAACCTGCGATGGCGTCTCTGAGGCCTGTGATTGCGACAATGTTGCCGGCTTCGCATTCCTCGATTGCTATTCTGTCCCCGCCGACCATAAGTGCAACGGTCTGTACCCTCTGAGGGCTGGGCATTCCAGAAATGTAGAGAGTGTCTCCCTTTGTGACGGTGCCCGAAAACAGTCTGCCGAATGCGACTTCTCCCGCGTGGGGATCCATAATGATTTTGGTAACCATCAGTGATGCGGGTCCCTTGGGGTCGCAATTCATCATGGCCTTTCCGATTGCGGATTCTTTGTCGCCCTTCCAAATCATGGGGATACGGTATTTCTGCGCATCCACAGGGTTGGGAACGTGCTGGATTGCCATGGCGAGAGCCACTTCGTGAAGGGGTATCTTCTTGGCCAATTCCTGCTGTCCGCCTTCACGGCTGCAATATTCGAATATGTCCGTGAAAGTCATGTTGTATTTCTTCATGGCGGGAGCGGATATCGCCCAGTTGTTGTAAGCGGAACCGAATCCGACGTTTCCGTCCTGAATGCTGACCTGCCATTCTTTGTTCAGAGGTGCAGGCAGACTTGCCGCAACCTTCTGGTTGAATTCCGCGATGAGTCTTGAAAATTTCTCAATCATCATTTCGCGGGTGACCTGCTGTTCGACAATCATCCTGTCGACCTTGTTGATGAACAACATGGGCCTGACACGCTCTTTGAGAGCCTGTTTGATGACTGTTTCCGTCTGAGGCATGATGCCTTCGACGGCACAGCAAAGAATGAAAACACCGTCCAGAGATCTCATGGCTCTGGTAACGTCCCCTCCGAAGTCAACGTGACCCGGAGTGTCGATTAAATTTACGAGGTAGTCTTTGCCATCGTAGACGTGAACCATCGACGCGCTTGCGGCGTTGATGGTGATACCTCTTTCGGCCTCCTGATCGTCGAAGTCCAGAACGCGCTGTTCTCCGGCGAGTTCGGAAGACATCATTCCGGCACCTGCAATGAGGTTGTCAGAGAATGTGGTCTTGCCGTGATCGATGTGAGCGGCGGTACCGATGTTCCTGATAAATTCAGGAGTGTCCATTATTTCCGTGGCTTTACGTACGTTTTCCCTTTTTCTTCCCATTTTATCTCACACTACCGGTAAAAATCACCTGGCGGCCTGTGCCACTCTTTCAATTTCTTCTTTCTTGGAGACAGAGAAGGACTGCATGTCACCCTTTGACGCCAATATCATTTCGTCGGCGAGACACTGGGAGATGGACTTCTTGCTCTTGGATGAGGTGTCGACAACTCCGTTGCTCAGATTGCGCAACGCTATGTCGAGCCTCCTCTGAGGTGCGATGTCCACAGCTTTGGGAACGGATATTCCTCCGTACTGAAGTCTTGTGATCTCCTCTCTGGGAGCCGCCCTCTCAAGGCCGGATACCAGAATCTGAATCGGGTTCTCTTTGGTTCTTTCGGCAACAATGTCGAAAGCCTGGGAAACGGTCTTGTAGGCCTTCATCTTCTTGCCGGTGAACT
>CAZPQO010000194.1:0-1622 GCA_964588745.1 uncultured Methanomassiliicoccales archaeon
TTCAAATATTCCCAACGGTTCGGTTTCGAAGTCAATGTCAACGCGTCCGGCTATAGCGTAGGCGATTACCAACGGCGGAGATGCGATATAGTTCGCTTTCACCAAAGAATGGATTCTTCCTTCGAAGTTGCGGTTGTTGGACGCAACGGCGGCAACGGCCAGATCCTTATCGGTAATTTGTTTGGACACTTTAGGGGACAGAGGGCCGCTGTTTCCGATACAGGTCATGCACCCGTATCCGCAAACATGGAATCCCAAGTCTTCCATATGGTTCAGAAGTCCGGACTGTCTCAGATATCCCGTTACGACCTTCGATCCGGGAGCCAGAGATGTCTTCACGTAATCCTTTTTTGCAAGTCCGTATTTTCTTGCATTTTTTGCCAGTACTCCGGCGGCAATCATGACCGACGGGTTAGCGGTATTGGTGCATGAAGTGATTGATGCGATAACCACGGAACCGTCTCCGATTTCATCGCCGACGGGGATTCTTCTTTCTTTGATGTTCAGGTCCTTCATTGTACCGTCGAAAGAATCTTTCATTTTCGACAACGGAATGCGGTCCTGAGGTCTTTTGTGACCTGCGAGGGAGGGTTCCACATCGTTCATGTCGAGTTCCAGAACATCGGTGTATTCCGCTTCGCCGGTGTACCACATACCCTGTTCTTTGGCGTATTTTTCGATGGTGTCGATATGTTCCGGACTCTTTCCGGTCAACACAAGATATTCTATGGTTTTATCGTCAATGGGACAGAATCCCATGGTTGCCCCGTATTCCGGAGCCATGTTGGACAAAGTCGCTCTGTCCGCAAGATCCAGGTTTTCGTAGCCCGGGCCGCAGAATTCCACGAATTTTCCCACTACGCCTTTTTCCCTCAGCATCTGTACGCAGGTAAGCACAAGATCCGTGGCATTGACGCCCGGTCTGAGTTTTCCCATAAGTCTGAAACCTATAACGTCCGGAAGGCTCATGTAACTGGGCTGACCGACCATGACGGCTTCCGCTTCGATTCCTCCGACGCCCCAACCGACAACACCCAACCCGTTGATCTGCGGCGTGTGCGAATCCGTGCCGAAGCAGGAATCGGGATATGCGATTTTTCTTCCGTTCTCTTCTTTTACGTGAATGACCGGTGACAGATATTCCAGATTGATCTGATGGCAGATTCCGTTTCCGGGAGGAACCACTCTGAAGTTTCCGAAAGAATTCTGAGCCCATTTGAACAGTGCGTACCGTTCTTTGTTTCTTTCGAACTCAAGTTCTTCGTTCAGATCACGGGCATCGGGCACCCCGGCGAAATCAGTGTGTACCGAGTGATCTATAACAAGATCGACGGGAACGAGAGGGTCGATGAGCGAAGGGTCCAATCCCATATCGGCGACGGAATCCCTCATGGCCGCCAAATCCACAACGGCGGCACCGCCGGTAAGATCCTGCAACAGAACTCTGGCAGGTATCCACGGAACATCCTCGTCCGGCTTGTCTTTCGGTTTCCAGGAGGCGGTGGTGAACACGTCTTTGTCCGTGATCTGTTTCCCGTCTCTCCTTCTGAGCATTGATTCTATGATTACTTTAATTGAATAGGGTATTTATGAAAGGTCCTTAATGATGCCTTTTTCTTCAA
>CAZPQO010000195.1:0-1600 GCA_964588745.1 uncultured Methanomassiliicoccales archaeon
TGTACAACAAGGGAATAGCAGTCAGCATGATTGAACTCGCGGGCGGAAAAAATGTAGGGTTCAGGTCAAATGCCGCGACTTACTATGAAGCCGAAGCATCCCTCATTCTGCAACTGAACCCCGATGTGATATTCCTCGACGGAAATTATCCCCTGTCTGAAAAGGAATTCCAGAAAAATGTTCTGAGAACCGCATCGATCACGGTCATAAAGATGGATACCGATTGGAACAATTACTGTCCGTCGGCTGCTGACGGACTGACCGTCGTTTCAGATGCAATGATTGAAGAATACGATCATTCCGAATCCATATTCGATATTCTCTACATAAACTCCGAATTGTATACGACAACCGCCGCGATATTGATTATAACGCTTATAGGGTTGTTCGTCATGAGAAGATCCTGATAGGATTGACGGAAAAATCAAATAAACTTCTTATCTCTAATTTATATTCACAGAGGCGCTCAAATCATGGAGAGGAAAACAAAAGTAGCATTGGCAGTGTCGATTCTCAGTATCTCCTTTGCCGTTATCGCATATCTTGAGCTGATATATGCGCCCCTGTGGTGGTTGTCATTCGAAGAGGTTTTGACTGCGCTTTTCATTGAAAACAGCACGTATCACACTATTGTGGTGCATATCAATGCGACCCGGGCGGTCATAGGATTGTTTGTGGGGGGCGCATTGGCAGTATCCGGAGTAGTCATGCAGGCTCTTTTCAGAAACCCAATGGCTTCGCCGTATATTCTCGGATTGTCTTCGGGCGCGTCTCTGGGAGCCGCGATAGCAATGTTATTCCTGGCAACCTCGACAATTCTGATGGTCGCCGTTCCCCTGTTCGCATTCATAACCTGTATGGCGACGATGCTGTTGGTTTACGGACTTGCAAGGGTCGGAAACGAAACTCATATGGAAACTCTGCTTCTGTCCGGTATTGCCATCGGTGCTCTGTTGCAGGCTTTGGTTTCTTTGCTGACCTACCTGTCGGGAGACAAACTTGCGGACATTGTATTCTGGGGAATGGGCAGCCTTTCCGGAGTGAGATGGACCGAAATCGCAATAGTGATTCCTCTTGTGATAATCGGAGTGGCCGTAGCTACGTATTATTCCAAAGAAATCAACGCAATGATGATGGGTGACGCTCATGCAATGAATCTGGGCGTGAATGTGAAGAAAGTAAGACTTACTTTACTGGTTTTCATTTCCATGCTTACTGCCGCCGCAGTTTGTTTCGTGGGCACCATCGGATTTGTGGGATTGGTAATACCGCACATCATGAGAATCGTGATAGGTCCTGACAACAGAACCTTGATACCCATTTCATTCCTGGCAGGAGGAGTTTTCCTGGTGGCGTGTGATTACGCGGCGCACATCGTGGCTCAGTCATTGGGTGTGTTGCCCGTAGGTATTCTGACGGCCCTCATCGGTGCTCCGTACTTCGTATACCTGCTCCGCAGACGCAAGAGGGAGGTGGGTTGGTAATGTTGCAAACCCGAAATCTCTTTTACAATTACAAAGAAAAACCGGTGCTGGAAGATATCAATTTCAATCTTATTCAGGGAGAAATCCTGGGAATCATCGGTCCCAACGGTTGCGGC
>CAZPQO010000196.1:0-1546 GCA_964588745.1 uncultured Methanomassiliicoccales archaeon
ACTAATTATATACTATTCTATAAACGTCTATTTGTGCGGAGATAGGATCTAAGACTGCGTAGGACATCGTCATACAAATTTTTTTGATGTGGTAGTTCAAAGCCCGACAGCTATAAATACTCCCCATTGCATGATATGGTTAGAGCGCGAAGGGATGGGACTCTACAAGCTCTTAAGCAGGTGATCGGATGACTGACGATATCAAGGTGACTCTCAGGATGGGAGCCGAAGAAGTTCGCTTGATTGACGACTTCGTGGAGGAGAACCCTGATATCGGAAATCGGTCCAATCTGATCCGTGCTGCGATCCGAGCGTATGTTTCCGAAGATTCACCAATCATCACGAACATACGCAGGGATGAAAACGGAATCTTCATCAGATTCTCGGAGTTGCATATGGCCATGCTGACCGCCCTCAAAAACGAAGGAATTTGTTTTTCTGAGGAGGAATACGTAAGGAACCTTGTGCTGAGTCAGATAATTCCTGAAGAAGGTCTGAAAAAGACCACAAAGGATGCTTTTGACATTGCACAGACAACTCTGAAATGGAGATGAAGAACAAGATAGGTGTAGGCCGGCCAAGGGATGGGACTCGTGCACCGGCCTACACCGATAAACCGTATATCCGGTAATACACGCAATGATACCGGTGCGAAGTGCCGCCGGTATCGTCGCATTTTTTTTAAAAAATCATTCAGAATCGGAAAAATGAAACAGTGCCCGGTTTCCCGGGCAAAATGGTTTTTATTCAGGGTCTGTTGGACATATAATAATCATGACCCAGCCCGAAGGCTTTCCTGTTAAGGTCCATGAATTTTTCCGGAACTGTTTCCAACAGAGTTTCCAGTAACAGATTCTTGTCAACGGGGAATCCTTCGGCGGCGGAAACCGCTCCGATCATAACCGCGTTCGCAACAACTGCGCGTCCTGCTTCCATTGCCAAATCCGTCGCACCGATGGTCATCAGTTTCGGAACAGATGCTTTCACGGCTTTCACTATATCTTCGACTTCGGGATAGACATCAAATCCCGCGGCAACGGAAGAAGGAAGAATCGGATCCATGTTCATGAGAACCGCAGTGTCTTTGTTGCAAAGAGTCAGATTTCTGGCGGTCTCGGCGGGTTCGAACCCTATCAGCAGGTCGGCACCTCCGACGGCTTCGAGAGGACTGATTATTCCGTCTCCGAATCTGACCGTCGACAACACGCTTCCGCCTCTCTGAGCCATACCGTGAACTTCGCTCATGGCAACGTCATAACCTGCTTTCATGGCCGCGTTGCCTATGACCATGGAAGCCAGAAGGACACCTTGTCCTCCGACGCCCACTATCTGAACGGTATACTTCATTCTTTCACCTCCAATGCGTCCTTGGGACATACGTTGGCACACATTCCGCAACCTATGCATTGAACGTCATCGACAAGAATCGAGCCGTCCTTGTCTTTAATCAGAGCGGGACAGGCAATGGTCTTCAGACAGGTGTAACATCTGATGCATTTGTCATGGTCGACTTCGCATCTTTTAACTTTGAGAATCTTTTGTTTCT
>CAZPQO010000197.1:0-1543 GCA_964588745.1 uncultured Methanomassiliicoccales archaeon
CGGGTCCGCCGTTGACTTTGTCCTGACCGACGCGCATACCGTTGTCGGTGTCACGTTTGTCGGGGATGGTCTGTCTTACCGCAGTGTTGATGCCGTATTCCTCGTGGTACTTCTCCGCGATTTCCCTCTGCCCTTCGACTACGGGCGTTGAGATTTTCGCGTCACTCATCTGCGAAATCCATTCGGTTTCCATCTGAAGATCGGGAAGTCCGATGGATACTGCCCTGTCGAGAGCGTCTTTGCAGATATAATCCACATATTCCCTCCTCAGGGTTTCAGGGCTTTTTTCCGTTCCGGGACGGGGCGCGTAGTTGATTTCAGTTATGACTTTGCCTGCACCCAATTTGATTCCGTATCCGTAGGATATCGGATTTTTGGCGCGACCGAAAATAAGGTCGTCAGCGTTGTCATAAGCCATCTTGGTGTATCTGTTGACCGCCATTTTACTCACCTCTTATAATGCTGTCCCATTCTTCCCTGACCTTCTTCCAGTCATATCCGGAAAGCAGCTTCTCCGCAATGAGCGGTGTCTGTGATGCTTTATCCGAATAAATTCCGAGGTCATAGGAATTGGAATATTCCCTGTTCACTGCACCGCCGCAGCCCATGAATGGGGTATTGAGTCCCTTCTCCACGTATTTTGCGGCGATCCTCGGGAATGCGGACATTGTTGTAGTCATCAATGCGGTACCCGACACGAAAAGCGGTTTGATTTCCACCGTTTTCGCCACTACGTCATCGACAGGCACGTCTTTACCCATATCGACAACTTCGTAACCGGCCGCGCGGGTCATTATGACAGCGATGTTCTTTCCGATGTCGTGCACGTCACCTTCGGCGGTGTGCATAATCACATCGGCTTTCATTTTCATCTTTCCGCCTTCCAGTTGTTTCTCAGCCAAAGCTATTCCCATTTCCATGGTTTTTGCCGCCATCATTATTTCAGGCAGATAATACACATGTTCCGAATACAGCTTTGACACAATTTCCATTCCTACCACGAGACCTTCGTTGATGACCTTCAAGGGGTCCTTCTCCTTCAGTGCCTCGGTAACAGTGGGAACAACCGTCTTCAGCTTCATGAACAGAACTTCTTCCGCGACCTTCTTAAAAACGGGGTCCTTGGGAAGTAAGTTCTTAGCCATTTCCTCAGGTGTTGCTTCGACCTCGAGTTCGACGTCGTAGCGTTTGAGGATCATGCTGAAGTCTACTCCTTTATTGCTTAGCATGTCTTTTTCTCCTTTCGGGCCTGAGCCCAATATTTTAATCGGTTTGCATCTATTAATACATCCATCATGGATGGATGATAAGTCCACGAAAGGTCTGTTTTTACGCCTGAAAGCGATATAAAATTCAAATTTTTGTCATGGAAAACTTACATGAAAAATAATATTAAAATTCGGAGCCAGTAATTTTTTTTCAAAGGGCGTTAACAGCAATTTTGATTAACGGACGATCTGATGATTCCGAAATAATTACTAAATCCCCATAAAAATCAATTATTAACTTGTATTGATTTAATATATAAAAGTATTTTTCTATT
>CAZPQO010000198.1:0-1539 GCA_964588745.1 uncultured Methanomassiliicoccales archaeon
ACAGATTCAGAGAGGGCCCCCATTGAAAAAAATAGGCATCATAGGAGGAACCGGGTACACCGGAAGGGAACTTGCACGCATACTGTCGGTTCATCCGGGAGTCGAAATCACAGCCATGACTTCCCGTCAGAACGCAGGAACCAAAGTAAGCGATATGCAGCCGAATCTCAAAGGATACGTGGATTTGGAGTTTACCGAAAACATTCCCGATTCGGCAGATGTGGATTTGGTTTTCACGGCCACTCCCCACGGAGCTTCCATGAAGCAGATTCCGTCGTTGATGGAACAGGGAATCAGAACCGTGGATCTGTCCGGGGACTACAGGTTCAAAAATAAGAAAGTGTACGAGGATTGGTACGGATTCGAACATACGGATCCGGACAACTTATCCGAAGCGGTGTACGGACTGCCGGAATTTTACCGCGAAGACATAGCGGATGCGAAACTTGTCGCAAATCCCGGATGTTACGCAACATCGGCGATTCTGGCCATCGTTCCTTTGGTAAAGACGGGACTCGTGGAAGGCAGCATATTCGTTGACGGGAAAAGCGGCACGTCGGGTGCGGGGATGAATCCTTCCCAACGGCTGCATCATCCCACCTGCGGGGAATCGGTCATACCCTACGGAATAGGGACTCATCGCCATACGCCGGAAATAGAAGCCATTGTCAAAGACGTCACTTCCGACGACGCCGACGTGTTCTTCGTTCCCCATTTGATACCGATAGTCCGCGGTATACTTTCCACATGTTATGCCGGATTGACCGAAGACACCGCTCAGGAAGTAATGGACGGAATATACGAAAAATTCTACGGAAAGGAATTCTTCGTGAAGTATACGGAAGAACCTTCGATAAGGTCCGTCGTCGCATCCAACCATGCCGAAGTTTCCGCAAAGGTCCGCGGAAAGAACGCGGTTGCGATGTGTGCTTTGGACAACCTTGTCAAAGGAGCCTCCGGTCAGGCCGTTCAGTGTATGAACATAATGTTGGGTTTCGAGGAAACCCTGGGAATCGGAACACCCGGATTGGGAGTGTGATAATATGAAGATTATAGACGGAGGGATTACTACGCCTGTCGGCTTCAAAGCCGCAGGGGTTCATTGCGGAGTGAAATACCGTTCGTTGGATTTGGGCGTGATATATTCCGAATGCCCCGCGAACGCGTTCATAGGTTACACCAGCAACAATGTGAAAGCCGCCCCGGTGCAGATAATGATGGAACAGAACTCGCCGACGCTTTCCGCCGTTGTGGTGAACAGCGGTAATGCAAACGCCCTTACCGGGCGCCGTGGCATCGAAGATGCTCTGTCCATGCAGTCCACAACCGCGAAGGAATTGGATTTGAAACCCGAAGAGGTGTGCGTTATGTCCACAGGTCTGATAGGGCGTTTCATGGACATGCACAAAATCCGTTACGGAATAAGCCGTGCGGTCAAAGAGCTGGACTCGGGAAGCGAAGCGGATGCCAGAATGGCAGAATCTATAATGACCACCGACACCATGAAGAAAGAGTTCTCGGTCAGCGTGCGTCTGGACG
>CAZPQO010000199.1:0-1512 GCA_964588745.1 uncultured Methanomassiliicoccales archaeon
CACGTATGAATCCAGCGTATCCCCTTCGGAAATAACGCCTATTTTCATTTTTATTTCACCGTTTTTACAATTTTTTCTATTATGGATCTGAACGCTTTTCCGGACACGGAATCCGGTGCATCCAACACTATCGGCATACCTTTGTCTCCGGACATCACGACGGAAGGTTCGAGGGGAACTTTTCCGAGAAACTGTATTCCGAACTCTTCGGCAACGGTTTCTCCGCCGCCGCTCTTGAAGATATCGGTCATTTCATTGCAGTGAGGACACACGAATCCGCTCATGTTCTCGATTATCCCTATTACGGGAATTCCGACTTCATTGACGAAGTTTATGGATTTACGGCTGTCAATCAAAGAAACATCCTGAGGAGTGGTCACAATGACGGCTCCGTCGGCCTTGGGAATCAGCTGGATGATGGACAACGCTTCGTCCCCCGTTCCCGGAGGCATGTCAATTATCAGATAATCCAATTCTCCCCACAGAACATCCTCTATGAACTGCCGAACAGCAGTCATCTTGACGGGACCTCTCCAAAGGACGGGGGTGTCCTTTGTGGGTAAAAGGAAAGCCATTGACATGACCTTCAGAGAAGGCGGTATCGGAATGGGAACCAATTTCCCATCGTGAACATCAAGCTTTTCATCCTCAATGCCGAACATTTTGGGGATGCTGGGTCCCGAAATATCGATATCCATCAGGCCGGTGTCGTATCCTTCATAAGAAAGTGCGCTCGCCAGATTGGACGATACGGTACTCTTTCCCACTCCGCCTTTTCCGCTGAGAACTATAATCACATGTTTAATTTTCGCGAGGCTTTCGTTAAGTCTCGTATCTTCCTCAATTTTATCCGCGCTGATTACTCCAGCCATACAAATCGCTCCCGTCAGCACGGTGTAATCTTAATAGCCTATCGGTCGGAGTCCGTATCGTAACGAATATAACCCCGGGATTGCATGAACGGTTCATGCCCCTGGGAGATCCGCAAGGCGGAGATTTCGAATACACCGACGAAGGATTGCCTGAAAACATAACCGCCGTAAGGATTCCCACGGCGGATTTATCCGTCGGAATAAAGTTTTACACAGAACTCCTGGGCATGGACCTGATTGTCGAAAAGGAGAATCACGCAGTGCTGAAGAGAGGTTCGGCGGTCATTCTGATGGAACTGTCCGAGAACGTCGGCGTCGATACCGGATTCTACATCGGAGTCGACGACCCCTATGCTCTTCACAGAAGACTCATCGACGAAGGCGTAATCTTTATGGTCGATCCCGAAGCGAGTCCCGTGGGAGTTTACACTTCGTTCAGGGATTACGACGGCAACATCATCCGCGCCGTGGACATGTACGCCGTGGATTTATTCTGAAATCAGTCTCCCAGATCCGCAATGTTGATCGCTTCGGTAATCTTGTCTTCAAGTTCTTTGGGTAGGCCCTTTATGCCTCCGGAAAGGAATCCGCTGACTATCATGCTGATTGCCTCGTCTTCCGAAAGTCCTCGGGACATCAG